>NZ_JBFAZH010000016.1:0-21628 GCF_040681735.1 Actinoplanes sp. NPDC051633
CGCTATGCCTACTGCCAGTACGCGAGCCTGCGCGCCCGGGCGGCCGGGCCGGCGGCCGAGCGCTGGGCCCGGCTGGCGTACCGGCTGTTTCCCGCGCCCGACGTGACCTTCGTGCTGCTGGTCGACCCGGCGGTGGCGTATTCGCGCATCGAGGCCCGCGGCACCGACCACGAGGAGATGGACTACCTGCGGGCGGCCGATGGGGCGTACCGGTCGCTGCCGGAGTTCCCGCGGTTCGTGATGATCGATGCCAACGGCACTCCCGATCAGGTCGCCGCGGAGATCCGGTCCCGCCTCGCGCTGCCGATCGTGGCGCCGCCCGCCCGCCTCGCGGCCGTGCTCGGCCTGGGCGCCTTGCTCGGCCCCCTTTTCCTCCAGCGTTCCCGTCTTCCCTAGCCGTTGCCGTAGACGGGGATGGTGGCGCCGCTGGTCGGCTTCGAGTCGTCCCCGGCCAGGAAGAGGATGACCTTCGCGATCTCCTCCGGCGTAACCCAGTCGTCGGTCTTGGCATTCGGCCGGCTCTCCCGGTTGGCCGGGGTGTCGATGACGCTGGGCAGCACGGTGTTGCATCGCACGTTCTGCCGCTTGTATTCGACCGCCACCGCGCTCGCGAACGCCAGCACGCCGGCCTTCGCCGTCACGTAGCCGGCCGCACCGGGGAAGGGCGCCACGGCGGCCTTGGAGGAGACGCAGACGATCGAGCCGCCGCCGGCCGCCACGAGCGCCGGCAGCGCGGCGGAGGTGACCAGGTACAGCGGGCGCAGGTTGACCCTGAGCATGGCCTCGAAGTCGTCGACGGGTGTCTCGTGCACGCGGCCGCTGCCCGCGTACCCGCCGACGAGGTTGACCACCGCCGCCAGCGGCGCGTCACCCGCCTCCGCCGCGACCGAGGCCGCGTGTTCTACGTCACCCTGGACCGTGAGATCCGTCTCAACCGCGACCGCGCCGGCCGGTAACCGGCCGGCCGTGCCGGGCCGGATCGGCGCCACGACCCGCCATCCTGATTCGACGAAATTGGAGACAACGGCCCGGCCGAGGCCGCCCGTGCCGCCGGTGATCAATGCGGTTCGTCCCATGGGGCAATCTAAGCCCACCGAGGCAGATGTGTTCTCCGTCACGTCGTGTAGAGGAAGCGGTTCGACAGGGCACGGCATTGTGCAAAAGGATGTCAGTCACCCGGATGGGCGAGTGAACTGCAGCGCAGCGTGGCGCATTGTGGCTGATGGTCCCGTTCCACCGTGGTGACGGGGCCGTTTCGTGCAGAGATTGCATCAGGGCCCGCGGCAACCCGCCGATCTTGGGGCTGAACCCTCTTGGCTACTAGGCCGTACAGGGTAGTGACGAGCGTCGCAGGAGTGGTCGTGATGCCCGTCGCTGCGGCGGACGAGGGGTCGATGGTGTCATGAAGCGGGCGACGAGTATGCGACAGAACGCATCCGCCGGCGGGTGCGGCTCCGAATGACTATGCGATGGCGCTCTTCAGTAAGTATGCACCGGGCTCTCAGCGCACGCTCAGACATTCGTGACACTTTCGACTCACCAGCCGGAATCACTTCGGGACGCCATCTGTTGTGCATAGCGAAGTTCAGCAACGCAGACGTTCAGCACGCAGCGCAGTTCGGCATCGCAGGTTCTGCGGACGTTACGGGGAGGGACTGATGGACGCAGGTATCGCCCGTAACAGGGTTAGTGAAGGCAATGAGGGGACCGTGGACAGCGTGGAGAAGAACACCGTGATGCGGACCGATGAGGTCGCCGAGGAGCGCGACCTCGTTGGCGTGTATCTGCACGAGATCTCCCGGACACCTCTGCTGGATGCCGCCCGAGAGGTCGACCTCTCCAAGGCGATCGAGGCCGGCCTGTACGCCGAGCACCTGCTCGAGCAGACCGAGATCCGCCGGGGTGTCAGCCGGGAGGAGTTGGAGCGGCTGGTCACCGAGGGGCAGCGCGCGAAGGACCTGTTCATCCGCGCCAACCTGCGACTGGTCGTGTCGATCGCGCGTCGGTACGTACGTTCCGGCATGCCGATGCTCGACCTGATCCAGGAGGGCAACACCGGCCTGGTTCGCGCGGTCGAGAAGTTCGACTACGAGCGCGGCTACAAGTTCTCGACGTACGCGACGTGGTGGATCCGCCAGGCGATCAGCCGGGCGATCGCGCAGCAGGAGCGCACCGTGCGCCTGCCCGTGCACCTCGTCGAGGACGTCAACCGCATGCGCAACGTCACCCGCCAGCTCGTTCGCGAGCTCGGCGCCGACCCGGAGCCCGAGCAGATCGCCAAGGCGCTGGGCGTGACGGTGGAGCGTGTCAACGAGCTCACCCGCTGGGCGCAGGACACGGTGTCGCTGGACACCCCGGTCGGCGACGACGGCGACACCAACCTCGGTGACCTGGTCGCCGACGGTGACGCCCCCTCGCCCGAGGAGATCGTGCTGACCGCGCTGGAGCGGTCGCGCATCGAGGGTCTGCTCAACCACCTCGACGACCGGTCGGCCGGCATCATGCGGGCGCGGTATGGCCTCGAGGACGGCCGCGAGCACTCGCTCACCGAGGTCGCCTCCCGCTTCTCCCTCTCCCGCGAGCGGATCCGCCAGCTGGAGATCCAGGCGCTGGGCCGGCTGCGGGAGCTGGCGCGGGCCGAGGGCCTGCAGGCCGCGTAAGGTTTCGAGCACGAAAAAAGGGGCCGGGGTGACCCGGCCCTTTTTCGTGCGCTCGTCCGCTACTTGACCCGGCCGTATCCGTTCGGGGTCATGATGTTCATCGTGCGCTTCTTCACCGGCTCGCCGGCGTGTGAGGCGTCGATGATCTGTCCACCGCCGACATACAGCGCGACGTGGCCGTTGCTCCGGTAGAAGATCAGGTCACCTGGTCTCAGCTCGGACTTACTGATCCGCGCGGTGGCCGAGTATTGCGCGGCCGCGTTGTGCGGCAGCGATTTGCCGGCCTTGCGCCACGCCGCCGAGGTCAGCCCGGAGCAGTCGTAACCGTCCGGCCCGTCGGCGCCGTACTTGTACATGACGCCGATGGCGTTGTACGCGAACGAGACCGCCTTGCCGGCCGAACCCGCGATGGTCGGCACAGGACCGGTGTACTTGCTGCCCGACGAGGTCGGCTTGCCATACGCGGCGCTGCGCATGTCGTACAGCTTCTTGAGGTCGGCCTCGATCTTCTTCTTGCGGGCCGCCAGCTCGTTGACCTCGGCGGTCTGCTTGACCTGCGTCGCCTTGAGAGCCGCCTGCCGCGTCGTGAAGTTCTTCGTCGTGGCGGTGTAGTTGTCGATCTGCCGCTGCCTGCTGCGCGACATCTGATCGAGCACGCTCATCCGGTCGAGCAGGCTGCCCGGACCCTCCAGCACGACGTTGATCGTGCCGACGTCGCCGTTCTTGTACGCCGTCTTCGCGATGTTCTGCATCTCGACCTTGGCGGCGGCGAGGGCGACCTTGGCCGGGCCCAGGGACTGGACCAGCTTCTTTTCGTCCGCCTTGCTTTTGGCGAGACTGATCCGCATCGCGTTGTACGACTCGACGACGTCCTCGAGCTGGTCCGATGCCTTCTGGATCTTCTTGTTGACGTCGCTCGACGGTGCCGCTTGGGCGGCCGTCGCGGCCGTGCCGGTGATCGCCAGCGCCATCATGACGACGGCGAGCGTCCGGAACCTCGTACGGACGTGGGACAACGCTTTGTGGCCTTTCTTCCGCGTGTGCCGCCTACCGGGTTAGCTGACGGACTCGGGCTGGGAAGAAGAGCCCTACCGTCCGTTTTGTCACGGACGGATTCGCCCCGGAAACCTGGTTCCCCGGATCGGCCTGGGGGACCGACTCGGCGGCGTTGGGCCGGCGCCACCGGAGGGGAGTGGCTGCGGACCGATCCAACCGCATTAACTTATCGATGGATCACGGAAAGGCAAGGCTTTCTTAGAGTGACTTAAGCCAATGGCCGGTAAAGTCACCATGATCCAGATAGCGGCCAGTATTCCTACGCTTTCAGAGCGTCACTTTCGGCATTTCGAGCCCACCCGCGTGACACTTTTCGCTCCGCCCAGAAGGACAGGAATGGAATCGTGCCGGCCAGCATGATCAGCACCATCCTGGGCAGCGGCCAGCGCAGACGGCGGCCCAGGTCGAAGGTGGCCAGCACGTACAGGATGAAGAGGAAGCCGTGTGCCGGCCCGACGCCGGCGACCACCGCGTCGTTGTCCGCCAGGTACTTGAGCGGCATGCCGATCACGACCAGGACGATCAGCACCACGCCGACGATCCAGGCGATGATCCGATAGCGGGTCAGGGCTCCCTGCACGATGCACGTTCCTTATCTCTTGCCCGGGTAGTCGCCGGGGCGGGCGCCCGGGTGGGCGGCCAGCCAGGCGAGGTAGTCGTTGTAGGCCTCGAGCTCGGGGTCGTCGGGTTGCGCCACGGCTCGGCTGGGAACTCGGACCGGCCGGCCGACCTCGGCCTTCTCCGCCGTCGGCACGCCTCTGCGGGCCTTCTCCGCAGTCGGCACGCCCTTGCGGGCCAGCTGGACCTCACGCCACCACAGGAAGCCGACAAAGCCCGCGAAGACCGGCCACTGCACCGTGTATCCCCAGCTCAGTGCATTGCCACCGGCGGCTCGCGTGTATTGCCACCAGCCAAGGGCGAGGAAGGCGAGGATCAGAACGAGCGCGGCCACGTGGCGTGCGATCCACGCCGGGGTCCACAACCCTTTCATGCCTGTCAGCGTAGCCGCGCCGTTTCGGTGACCGCCTCGGCGGGCACGCTGTGCACCAGCAATCCATGGAGGTGTGTGATGACGGATCCCGATCTTGTCGTTTCGGAGACGGGCATCGACCCGGCCGGGCTGGGCGACGACGACCTGTTCCGCGAACTGGCCAGCCTGCACCGGACGAGGCTGCAGACACTGCGCCACGGCCCGGACGCGGCGCTCGACAACCATCTGCGCCGCACGGCCGAGCTGGAGACCGAATACATGGCGCGCTATCCCGGCCGCGAGGTCGACCCGTCGCGGCTCACCCAGGACTTCTAGCCGGAAAGCAATGCGCCGCCCCCGAGATCGGGGGCGGCGCGGATGTCGGTGCGCAGGTCGCCTCGCGGCGAAAGGCACAACACGGCTCCAGCCGAACGGTAGTCCGTGAAGGCAAAGGGTGAGGCCCGGGGACACTGGTCGCACCGACATCTGTTCTCAACCTTCGACCACCCGTCACGATTCCATGACCGGTTGTGACGCGGGCCACACCAACTGTTTGCGGGCGGGGCGCTCGGGTAGTCGGGCGGCATGACCCAGCAGGATCATCTTGAGGCGTTCGACGAGGACGAGACCGACGTCGACTTCGCCAACGAGCACCAGGACACCACCGTCGACTCGGACGTCTCCAGCGAGGGTGACGACGGCGAGCCGGAGAGCCCGGAGGGCTGGTCGGGCCTCGACCGCGACGGCCCACCCTGACGGATTACCGGGGGACAGGCCGGGTATCCGATCTTCATGAGCTTCCACGAGGGTGATGAGCGGGCCGAGCGGCGGGCGGCCGACCTGCTGCCGGAAGAGCGGGCGGCCGGCAGTGCCGATCCCGAGGCGCAGGCCGAGGCGATCCTCGAGGAGTCGGACGAACGCGAGGACAATCTCGGCTTAGCTCGGGAAAACCGCACCTCGGGAGAGACGGTCACACCCGCCGAAGGAACCCGATAGGGGCACAAACTTTCGTGTCTGCGCTGGACGTGGCAGGATCCTCGCGTGCCTGACCCTCGACGGAGCGCCGGGCGCGTCGTCCCTCGGCGAGCGCCGCAGATAGGCGGCGCGGCCGCTCCCAACCAGACACGCCGCACAGCTCAGGCCCGCAAGCCCGAGGTGGTCACCGGTCCCGCGTCCGCGGTGCCGGCTCAGCTTCTCGAACCTCTCGTGGATGGACCAGCCGTGCCCGTCGTCGTCGAGCCCGCGAGGCCGCATCCCGTCGAGATTGCCGGGCTGCTGCATGAGCTCTCTGAGCGGCTGCTGTCCACCGACGACCTGTCGCAGGCGTTGGATCGGCTCGCGGTCTTCGCGGTGGGAGCCGTGCCGGGCGCGGTGCGCTGCTCGATCGTCTCGATCACCGAGGGCGAGCCGCTGACGTTGACCGCCTCGGGCGGGGAGGGACGGCTCGTCGACGACTGCCAGTACCGGACCGGACAGGGACCGGGGCTGGACGCGGCGCGTACCCGCACGTTGGTCACCACGCAAGATCTGGTCACCGACCCGCGCTGGCCCGCTCTCGCGGAGTGCGCGCGGGACGAGGGCGTGCAGTCGGTGGCCGCGATCCCGCTCGACGTGCAACGGGAGTCGGTCGGGGCGTTGAGCCTGTTCGTGCGCGGACCCGACGGCGTCGCGCCCGAGCTGCTGCTCACCGCGATGGCGATCGTGAACCAGGCGGAGATCCTGCTGGGTGAGCTGGCCCGCCGGGCGGCCCTGAGCAAGGGAGCGACGGTGGACCGGGCGATCGGCGTGATCATCGCGCAGCGCGGGTGCGGGGTGCGCGAGGCCTACGACGTGCTGCAGGAGACCGCCCAGCGGCTCGGCCTGGATCGTCAGACGGTGGCGGAGAGGCTGATCGCCGCGGCGGCACGGACCCGAGAGCCCGGCCACTGAATCCGAAGGCCGCTGGAAGACGGCTGAGGGGATGCCGGCCGGTGGCCCGCATCCCCTCGTTCGTCACATCGCCGTCAGCTCGGTGGGTTGCCATCCTGGCCGGCCGGAACCCGGTCGGGATCCGCCCGGTGCGCACCGGCGGCCCTTCCGTTCGGCGTGCCGCCGTCTGAGCCGGCGACCGTGTTGTGCGGCGTGCCGGCGTCGGGGCCCGCGCCGACCTCGCCCGGGACTCCGTCGGAGTTCTCCGCGGCCAGCGCGTCCGCCGCCCGCTGCTGCTGCGCCGAACGCTGCGCAAGCGGGATCTCCGGCAGGAAGAAGACGATGATCAGGCCGATCACCATCACCGCCAGCGCCATCAGGAAGACGATCTGGATGCCGTCGGAGAAGCCCTCCTTGAACGGGTGCGCGACCACGTCGGAGAGGCGGCTCAAGAACGAGGTGTCGCTGAGCGCATCGCCGCCCTGCGCCTGCTGCAGCACCCGGGCCTGACTCGGGTCGGCGGCCAGTGCCTGCTGGAACTCCGGAGTGTTGCGCGCTGCGCCGAACGCATCGTTGATCTTGCCCGGCAGCACGTTGAACAGCACGGAGAGGAAGACCGCCGTGCCGAGCGTGCCGCCCATCGAGCGGAAGAACGCCACCGAGCTGGTCGCCACGCCGATCTCGCGGGGGCTCACCGCGTTCTGCACCGCGGTGATCATCGGCTGCATGTTGCCGCCCAGGCCGAGGCCCATCACCACCATGATCAGCATGACCCGCCACAGCGGGGTGTCGGCGCCGATCATGCTGAAGAGCCCGAGCGCCACCACCATCAGGACGCTGCCCACGATCGGGAAGATGCGATAGCGGCCGGTGCGGGCGATGAGCTGCCCGGCCAGGATCGAGCCGCCCATGATGCCGACCACGAAGGGGATCATTTGCAGGCCGGCCATGGTCGCAGACGAGCCCTTGACGATCTGCAGGTACAGCGGGACGGTCATCAGGCCGCCGAACATCGCCATGCCGAGGATCGTGCTGGACGCCGAGCTGACCGCGACCGTCCGGTTGCCGAAGAGCCGCAGCGGCAGCAACGCCTCCTCCTTGTACGCCCGCTCGACGAACACGAACGCCACCAGGCCGATCGCACCGATCACGAAGCAGGCGACCGACCGGCCGGACCCCCAGCCCCAGTCGCGGCCCTGCTCGGCCACGGTCAGCAGGGGCACCAGACCGATGATCAGCGTGAGCGCGCCGGGCCAGTCGATGCGGTGGTTGACCCGCGTGTGCGGCAGGTGCAGCACCCGGGCGACCACGATCATCGCCGCGATGCCGATCGGCACGTTGAGGTAGAAGACCCAGCGCCAGCCGTCGACCCAGAGCAGGGTGTCGGCGCCGGCGAAGAAACCGCCGAGGATCGGGCCGATCACGCTGGCGGTGCCGAAGACGGCCAGGAAGAAGCCCTGGTATTTGGCGCGCTCCCGGGGCGGGACGATATCGCCGATGATGGCCAGGGCCAGTGACATCAGGCCGCCCGCGCCGATGCCCTGGATGGCGCGGAAGGCGGCCAGCTCGTACATGCTCTGGGACAGGCCGCAGAGGATCGAGCCGACGATGAAGATGCCGATCGCGAAGAGGAAGAACGGCCGGCGTCCGTAGATGTCGGACAGCTTGCCGTACAGCGGCGTCGAGATCGTGGACGTGATCAGGAAGGCCGTGGTGGCCCAGGCCTGCAGGTCGAAGCCGTTCAGGTCGTCGGCGATGGTGCGCGTCGCGGTGGCCATGATGGTCTGGTCGAGGGCGGCCAGGAACATGCCCATCATCAGGCCGATCAGCACCGTGATGATCTGGCGGTGCGTGAAGTCGGCCGAGGGCTGGGCGGATGCCCCGCCTCGAGCCGGCGCGGTGGTTGTGTCGCTCACGCGTTCTCCCGTGATGTGGCGGCCGAGTCACTGCGCAGGAGCGCCTCGACGGAGCTGTTGAAATCGGCGAACAGGGCGGCGAACTGCTCGACCCGCTCCGGCGGCCAGTCCGCGAGGGCCCGGCTCAGCAGTGCGTGCCGTGCGTCCGCCATCCGTGCGCAGGCGGCCAGGCCGGCCTCGGTGACCGCCAGGCGCGAGGCCCGGCCGTCCGCGGGGTCGGCCTCGCGGCGCGCCAGGCCGGCCTTGACGAGCTGCGCCGCCTGCCGGCTGACCGTCGACGGGTCGGCCTGTTTGACCTCAGCGAGGTCGGTGACCCGCATCGGTCCCATATGCCGCAACGGGAACAGCAGCATCAGTGCGGAGAACTCGGCGCCGAGATCTCCGACGTTGAGCATGCCTTTGGCCCGTGCGCCCAGGCGGGTGAATCGCACAAGTTCCCCGGCCAGACGACCGGCGGCGCCCTGCTCTGTCACTGCTGTCCTCGTGGGTCGGCCTTCAGATGCGTGTAGCCTACAAGTGGTTGTTTGCTGAACGCATTGTGTTTCGCATCTCCCACACGATCGTGGTCAGCCGTTGCGTCGACTCCAGCGCGGGCGGGACCGGCACGTCGTACTCGGCCGTGCGGTCGAAGAGCCGCTCCGGGAAATACCCCCGCCCCGGGTCGCCAACCAGGATGCGAGCGCCCGATCGCCGGGCCGCGAGCAGCGTCGCGGTCATCTGCTCGGCCACCCGCTCCGTATAGAACGCGTCACCGGCCAGCACGACGTCGGCGGCCGGCGGCGGGGTGGTCGCGGCCGCGATGACCACGTCGTTGGCCGCCGCGTTGCGCAGCGCCGCCGCGACCGCCGCGGGATCACTGTCGACCGCCGTCACCGCGGCCGCGCCGGCCCGGGCGGCCGCGATCGCCACGAGCCCGGAGCCGGTGCCGAGGTCGGTCACCCGGCGGGCGCGGACCAGGTCGGGATGATCCAGGACGTAGCGGGCGAGGGCCTGACCGCCGGCCCAGGCGAAGGACCAGAACGGCGGCGGCCGGTCGCTGTGGAACTCACCGCCGGACACGTCGAAGAGCCCGCGGCCGGGCTCGGCCAGGTGCAGGGATATCTCGGGCGTCAGGGGTACGCGACTCAGCACGGGAGAATTGTGCGGGCGGGGTACGACAAGAACGTTCCACCGTGGCGTGAGGGGGTGCGCTCGACCGAAAGACCTGTTATCACAGCCGGATGGGCTGAACCGGTGTGCGGGCGGGCAGTGGGAACGCTCCCGAGACGCGTACTCGATCAGACTGTTCATACGGCGGGCATTCTTGGCGGGTGAACATAGACTCTGGCGACTGTGTTCGATGTCCGAAGGAGGGTGGCTCATGAGTGACGCGACGATCACGGTGCTCGTCGTGGACGGCCATCAGACCTTCGCCGAACTGCTCGGTGTTGCCCTGCGTGGGCAGCCTGACCTGCGGTATGTCGGACATGCCCGAACCGGGCAGGAAGCGTTGAGTCTGGTCGGAGAACTACGTCCGGACGTGGTGCTGCTGGATCCCGAGTTGTCCGATTCGGACGGTATCGCCATCGCGGAGCTGATGCGGCACCGCTTTCCGGACACCCGAGTGGTGATCCTCACAGCGAGCAATGAGGCGGCGCTCGTCGGCCGGGCCACCGCCGCCGGCGCGGCCGGGTTCCTGACGAAGAACGGCCCGCTCGGCGATGTGCTCAACGCCGTGCACACCGCCCACGGCGGCGGCATGACCGTCTCCACCGACATCCTCGCCCGCCTGCTGCGCAGCACCTCGCCGGTGGCCGGCCCGCGACCCGGCGGCCTCACCGCCCGTGAGCACGAGGTGCTCGAGCTGATGGCGGCCGGCCTCGACCCGCGGGCCATCGCCCGGCGCCTCGGGATCAGCGTGCACACCTGCCGCGGACACGTGAAGGCGTTGCTGGGCAAGCTCGGCGCGCACAGTCAGCTCGAGGCGGTCGCGGTGGCCCGCCAGCGCGGGCTCATTCAGTAGCCCGACCTGCGGTGCATTACAGAGAGTAATTCATCTCCACACTCATCCGCAGCGGCCCACGATCCGTATTCCATCCCGGAGCGCCGCGGACAGATCGTCGGCGCCCGGCGCGATCGGGAGGGGTCATCGCGTGGAACGCTCAATAGCTGATGAGGCCGTGGCGACCGAGGTCGCTCTGGCCGACCTGCCGTCCACGTCGGGCGCGCACTGGGCCAACCGTGACGTCCGGCGGACCGGCGGTGAGACGCCGTTCCGGCGGCCGCCCGCGCGTCGATCCCTGGAAACCGAAGCTCCGGAAAGCAGCGCAGTGGACAATCGCGACGATGCCGGGTGGAACGCGTTCCTGCCGGCCGCCACGGCGACGCAGCCCGAAGCGTCCTGGGAGTCGGGCTCGGCGGATCAGCGGCCGGCCGAGCCGGGCACGTCGAGCCGCGCCTCGTTCGGCGTGACCGACGAACCCATCAGCGGCAACTGGTTCGGCAAGGACCCCTCACCGGTGTCACCGGCCGGGCCCGCGCACGCGCAGGGACGGCCCACCATGCCCATGCCGGGCGAGACGCCGGATCAGCTGCGTGATCAGCTCCCGGTGCGCGGCGCCGACGGGTTTCCCGCCGGCGGTGCGGGCTCCGCCGAGTGGCCGACGACCTCGGGGGAGTGGCCCGCGGCCTCCACGGAGTGGCCCGCCGCTGCGCCGGAGTGGCCTGCTGCCTCGGCGGAGTGGCCCGCGACGTCGACCGGTGACTGGTCCGACACCTCGTTCCAGGAACGCGCCTTCTTCGACGAGTCGGCCGCGCACCACGAGATTCGGCCGCACCGCGCCGATTCCAACCGCGCCGACGCCGACCAGAAGGGTCACCACCACCAGGACCAGCCGCGACGGTCGAAGCTGATGGTCGGCGCCACGGTCGCGCTCAGTTCGCTGGTGCTGCTGGGCGCGACGGCAGCCGGGGTGGCCTACTTCGCCGGGGACGACTCGGACATCGGTTCGGTGCTCGAGCTCGGCTCGGCCGACAAGGGCGGCACGGTCGCGACGGCTCCGCTCGGCGGCCGGTCGGCGGCGTCCTTCGAGCTGGTCGCGGCCACCCGCCGGGCCGTGGTGAAGACACAGGACCTCGGCGGGAACCTCTTCAAGATCACCGCAGCCGGTGAGTCCGGCACCGCCCCCAAGCCGGCGATGACCGGTGACAAGGTGCAGCTCCTGCTGGCCGCCGACGGCGAGGACGCACGCGGCAACGTCGAGGTGCTGCTGTCCAACAAGGTCACCTGGGCGTTGCGGTTCACCGGCGGCGGCGACGAGCAGGTGGTCGACCTGACCGGCGGCAAGGTCAGCGCACTGGACCTGACCGGTGCGAGCCGCCGCGTCGACCTGAAGCTGCCGACGCCCAGCGGCACGGTGCCGTTGCGGGTCACCGGCGCCATCGAGGACCTGTCGCTGGCGTCGCCCAAGGGCAGCCCGGTCCGGGTGAAGGTGGACAGTGGCGCGAAGACCGTCGCGGCGGGTACGCGTACCCTCCAGAACGTGAAACCGGGCTCCACGCTGACGCCGAAGGACTGGAAGGTGCCCAACCGCTACGACGTCGACGCGGAAGCCCGGCTGACGCTGCTCACCGTGCGTACCGTGGGATGACCTAGGCCAGCAGGACGCCCGGATTGAGCGTGCCCGCGGGGTCCATCGCCTGCTTGATCCGCCGCATCGCGGCGATCTCGGCGTCCGAACGCGACAGACCCAGATAGTGCGCCTTGGCGCGGCCGACGCCGTGCTCCGAGCTGATGCTGCCGTGCCGGCTCGCCACCAACTCGAGCACGGCCTCGCTGACCGCCTCCGAGCGGTCGCCCGCCTCCAGCACATTGACGTGCAGGTTGCCCTCGCCGAGGTGCCCGAAGATCAGCACGCGGGCGCCCGGCGCGGCGCCGGCGACCGTGCCCGGCAGGTCGTCGACCAGGCCGGCCAGCTCGCGCAGGGGGACGCTGACGTCCAACTTGACCGGCACGCCCGCGGCGCTGATCGCCTCGGTGTGCGTCTCGCGGTACGCCCAGAGCCGGGCCACGCCGGTCGCGTCCGAGGCCACCGTCGCGTCCAGCACCGCCTCCGACTCGCCCAGCACCTCGAGCAGCTCGTCGGTCGGGTCCGTGCGCGCCGAGCACTCCAGCGTCACGTACGCCGGGTAGGCCTCGGCAAACGGCGCATTGAGCTTGCCGTGTGCCCGCACCAGATCCAGGCCGTCCGCGAGGAAGAGCTCCGCCGCGGAGAGCGAAGCCAGCCCGGCCCGCGCGGTGGCGAGCAGCTCGATCGCCGCCGGTACGCCGGAGACCGCAACCAGCGCGACCGCCCGCGTCGGGAGCAGCGGCACCAGCCGCAGCCGCACCTTGGTGATCACCGCCAGGGTGCCCTCGCTGCCGGCCAGCAGCTGGGTCAGGTCGTAGCCGGTGTTGTCCTTGGCCAGACCGGCCAGGCGGGTCACCACGCTGCCGTCGGCCAGCACCGCCTCGATGCCGGTGAGCTGGTCACGCATGCTGCCGTAGCGGACAACGCGCAGACCGCCCGCGTTGGTCGCGACCAGCCCGCCGACCGTCGCCGCGGAGCGCGCCGCCAGGTCGACCCCGACATCCAGCCCGTGCGGGCGGGCGTGCTGCTGCAGCCTTTCCAGGGTCACGCCGGCGCCCGCGGTGACCTGGCCCTCGAGGAGGTCGACCTCCGCCATCTCGGTGAGCCGGCCGAGGCTGAGCAACACGTCGCCGCCGGCCGGGGTGGCGCCGCCGACCAGCCCGGTGTTGCCGCCCTGGACGGTGAGTGGCACGCCCGCCTCGGCGCAGGCCCTGATCACCGACGAGACCTCGCCGGTGTCGCCCGGCCGGACGACCGCCAGCGAGGAGCCGTGGAAGCGGCGCGTCCAGTCCGTCTCGTACTGCGCCTTGAGGTCGCCGTCGGTCAGGACGTGCTGTGCCCCGACGATCTCGCCGAGGACGTCGAGCAGATCGCTCACGACAGCACGCGCAGACGCACGGTCTGCTCCATGCCGCGGAGCTGGTCGAGCACGTCGTCGGAGAAGCCGCTCTTGATGTCGGTGATCAGGTAGCCGTACTCACCCCGGGTGCTGAGCAGCTGACCCTCGACGTTGACGCGGTGCTCGGCCAGGATGCTGTTCACCTGAGCCAGCACGCCCGGGGTGTTGATGTGCACGTGGACCACGCGGCTCATGCCCTCCTGTTGCGGCAGGGCGACGCCGGGCAGGTTGACGCTCAGCGTGGTGTTGCCCTCCCGCACGAAGTGGGCCAGCTTGTTCGCCACGAAGTCGCCGATGTCGGACTGGGCCTCCTCGGTGGACCCGCCGATGTGCGGGGTGAGGATCACGTTGGGCAGGCCGCGCAGCTCGGACTTGAACTCGTCGCCGCGGCCCTTGGGCTCGGTCGGGAAGACGTCGACCGCGGCGCCGGAGAGGTGGCCGCTCTCCAGCGCCTCGCGCAGCGCGACGTGGTCGACGACGATGCCACGCGACAGGTTGAGGAAGATCGCACCCGGCCGCATCCGCTTGAACTGCTCGGCGCCGAAGAACCCGGCGTTGCCCGGCCGGCCGTCGACGTGCAGGGTCACCACGTCGGAGGTCTCGAGCAGCTCCTCGAGGCTGGCGCACCGGTGCGCGTTGCTCAGCGCCAGCTTGTCGGCGGTGTCGTAGAACGAGACGTGCATGCCCAGGTTCTCGGCCAGCACGGAGAGCTGCGTGCCGATGTTGCCGTACCCGACGATGCCGAGCCGGCGCCCGCGGATCTCGTGGCTGCCGTCGGCCGCCTTGTCCCAGACGCCGTTGTGCATGCCCGCGTTCTTCTCGGTCAGCCGGCGGGTCAGCGCGATGATCTCGGCGACCGCGAGCTCGACCACCGAGCGGGTGTTGGAGAACGGCGCGTTGAACACCGCGATGCCCCGGGACGCGGCGGCCGGCAGGTCGATCTGGTCGGTGCCGATGCAGAACGCCCCGATCGCGACCAGGCTGTCGGCGGCGGCCAGCACGCTCGCCGTCACCTTGGTCTTGGACCGGATGCCGAGCAGGTGCACCCCGCGGATGCGCTCGATCAGCTCGGCCTCGTCCAGGGCGTTGCGGACGGACTCGACGTGGTAACCCTCCGCCTCGAGCCGCGCCACGGCGTCGGCGTGAATGCTCTCCAGCAGCAGGACCCGTACCTCAGTCATCACTTTCCGTTTCATCGTTTCGCGTCGGCGGTTCCCCAGGGTAGTCGGCTCAACCCGTGAGACGGGACCGCATCCAGGGGAGGAGTGCGTCACCCTGCCAGCGCTGAAACGCCCGGACGGTGGGCAGACCCGGCGGCGGCGCGTCCCGGGACCGGTCGAGGAGGTAGCCGGTGAAGGCGATCACCACGTCGACGCCCTCGGCAGGCAGCAGGTCGTCGACGTCACCGCCGTGTACCAGCACGTTCATCGCCAGCAGGCTGATGTCCAACCATGCCGGGCCGTTGCAGCCCCACGGCCAGTCGACGAAGACCATCTCGCCGGCCGGGGTGTAGAGCATGTTGTCGGCTCGCACGTCGCAGTGCACGAGCGTGTCGCCGCTCAGGCTGTCGAGGGCGCGTGTGCTTCTCGTCACCAGCTCGTCCAGATGCGGGATCAGCCAGGGCTCGAGGTCGGCCGGCGGGTCCGCCGCGATGCGGCTCCACCCGTCGAAGTCGCGGGCCAGGCGTTGGCTCGCCGTTGTCAGGCCGGGCAGAGGGGACGGCGTGAGGCGGTGGGCGAGCTTGGTCAGCCCACGCACGGCCGCGTCCAGCTCGGCCTCCACCCAGGGGGTACGCGGGTGCCGGCCGTCGACGTCCTCGAAGACCAGTGCGATCCAGTGGCCGTCGTCGACCGTGCCGAGCAGCGTGGGCGCCGGGGCGTCGCGGGGGAGCGCGGCGGCCACGACCGCCTCCTCCCTCGCCATGCCGGCGGAGACCGGGTTCTGGTCGGGGCTGACCGCCTTCACGAAGGCGCGGTCACCCGATGCGGTGACGACCCGGTCGGCGGTGCCGGGAGAGAACCCGCCCGACTGCGACTCCGCCTCGAGCACCGGAGATCCCAGGATCTCGGCGACGGCCTCCTGCACGTGGGACGGCAGGTCGAGCCAGCCGATGCGTACGCCGACAGCGGGGATCATGCCCCGATACTGGCAACTTGCTGAGAAACGGCCAACGGCTTTTCCCGGGCACGGAAAATGTCACACCCCTGGGAGAGGATGCCGGGCATGAACGCACCAGCCGTCGAGACGACCGGTCTCGTGAAGACGTTCGGTGACAACCGCGCGGTCGACGGGGTCGACCTCTCGGTCCCCGCCGGCACCGTCTATGGCCTGCTCGGGCCCAACGGAGCTGGCAAGACCACGGTGGTCCGCATGCTGGCCACGCTGCTGCGACCGGACGGTGGCCGGGCCACGGTCTTCGGCCACGACGTGGTCAAGGACGCCGACGAGGTTCGCAGCCGGGTCAGCCTGACGGGTCAGTACGCGTCGGTCGACGAGGACCTGACCGGGACGGAAAATCTCGTCCTGCTCGCCCGCCTGCTGGGTTACGGCAAGCCGGCGGCGCGCGACCGCGCCGCCCAGCTGCTCGAGGCGTTCGGCCTAACCGACGCCGCCGATCGGCAGGTGAAGAAGTATTCCGGCGGCATGCGCCGCCGCCTCGACATCGGCGCGAGCATCCTCAACACCCCCGATCTGCTGTTCCTCGACGAGCCGACGACCGGCCTCGACCCGCGCAGCCGCAACCAGGTGTGGGACATCATTCGGCTGGTCGTGGGGACCGGCACCACCGTGCTGCTCACCACGCAGTATCTGGACGAGGCCGACCAGCTGGCCGGGCGGATCGCGGTGATCGACCACGGCAAGGTGATCGCCGAGGGCACGCCGGGGCAGCTCAAGTCCTCGATCGGCGCGGGCACCGTGCATGTCCGGCTGCGGGATCCCGAGCAGCGCCCGGCGGCCGAGCGGCTGCTCGCGGCGGAGCTGCGGACCAGCGTGTCGTTCGATGCCGATCCGGTGGCGCTGACCGCCCGGGTCGACGCGGGCGGCTCCGATCAGGGCGCCGCCGAGCAGGCGTCCCGTGCGCTGGCCGCCCTGGCGAGCGCCGGCATCGTGGTCGACGACTTCTCCCTCGGCCAGCCCAGCCTGGACGAGGTGTTCCTGGCCCTCACCGACCGGCCCGCCGAGGAGGCGACGGTATGAGCACCGCGACCCAAGAGACCGCCACCACCTACACACCCTCGCCCGAGGCGCTCGCCGCGGTGCTCACCCGGGGCGACCGGCCGCCGCGACCCAGCGCGTTGTCGGCGTCGCTGTCCTTCGGCTGGCGCGCGATCCTCAAGATCAAGCACGTTCCCGAGCAGCTCTTCGACGTGACCGCGTTCCCGATCATCATGACGCTGATGTTCACCTACCTGTTCGGCGGTGCGCTGGCCGGCTCGGTGGGTGAGTACCTCCAGTTCTTCCTGCCCGGCATCATGGTCAGCAGCGTCGTCATGATCACCATGTATACGGGCGTCGGGCTCAACACCGACATCGAGAAAGGCGTCTTCGACCGCTTCCGCACCCTGCCGGTGTGGCGGCCGTCCGCGTTGATCGGGATGATCTTCGGCGACCTGCTGCGCTACATCCTGGCCGCGCTGGTGATCATGGGGGTCGGTCTGGTGCTCGGCTTCCGCCCGTCCGGCGGCCCGGTCGGCGTCGCGGCCGGCATCGGGCTGCTGGTGGTGTTCTCGTTCGCGTTCTCCTGGGTCTGGACGATGTTCGGGCTGATCCTGCGCTCGGAGAAATCGGTGATGGGGGTCAGCATGATGGTGCTGTTCCCGCTGACCTTCCTGAGCAACATCTTCGTCGAGCCGTCCACGATGCCGGGCTGGCTGCAGGCGTTCGTGAAGGTCAACCCGATCACCCACCTGGTCGACGGGGTCCGGTCGATGATGGCCGGCTCGTGGGACATGATGGCGATCATGTGGACGCTGATCGAGGGCGGCTTGCTGGTCGCGGTCTTCGGCACCTTGACGATGCGCTTGTACAACCGCAAATGACGACCGGCCGCCGTCGCCCACCAACAACGGGCCCGCCGGGCCGCGGTCCCGCCCCGGCACCGCGTGGCCCCGGCCAGGCCACCGCCGGCTCGGCCCACGCCGCTCTCGGACCCGGCTGCGCCGGCCTGGGCCACGCGGCCTGCGGACTCGGTTGCGCCGGCTCGGCCCACGCGGCCTGCGGACCCGGCTGCGCCGGCTCGGCCCACGCGGCTCCCGGATCCGGCTGCGCCGACTTGGGCCACGCGGCCTGCGGACCCGGCTGCGCCGGCCTGGACCACGCGGTCCCCGAATACGGCGGCGCCGACCCTGGCCACGCCGCTGCCGGATCCGGCTGCGCCGGATCGAATGCCGGTTCAGCCTCACCGGGTGGTGTTGGGTCTGCTCGTGGATCCGCCGCGATCAGTGATTTTGCTTGTGCTGGTGGCGCTTCCGCGGCGCGTGGTGTTGATCCGGTCGGCGGTGCTGCCGCGGTGGATGGTGTTGGGTCGGTCGGCCGTCCGGCCCCGGTGGGAGTTGATGGCGTTCCCGCCTCATCCGGCTCGATCGGCGATGTCACCGGCGATTGGCCGGCGCGGTTGCGTGCGGCGACCGACGAGGCGGCGCGGCGACGGGCGGATCGGGTGGCGGCGCGGCAGCAAAGGACGGCGCGACGCGCTGCCGGTCTGGCGGCACGCCACGCGTGGCGGCAGGCGCGCTTGGACGCCCGCGCCGCCGACCGCGACCGCAGTCCGCGCGCCTGATCGCGGTTCCGCACCGCGCGCCCTCAGCCGACGGCGCGCTGTGCGCTTTCGGCTGGCGGCGCGCTCGGCTGGCGGCGCGTAGTTCGTTTCGGCCGGGTGACTCGGACGGCCGCGGGCGCCTCCGGCTTAGTGGTGCGTCGTCATTCGTCTGCTTGGCGTTGATTGGCGGCTGCGACCACCGTAGGTGTTGCCGCGCGGCGGCGGCTTACCGATGGGCGACCTAGCGCTGTTGAGCGGCGCTGTGCTGCTGCACATCGCCGAACACGCTTCGTCGCGGCGGCAATGCGCTGCCGCCACGGCTAGCCAGCCGTTGTGGCGGCTGGGGAAGTCCTGGCCGACCCTGTCCTATGTGGTCCTTACTCTGCGGGTGATCTGGCCGTTGTTCTCCCAGTAGGTGCGGCGGCTGGTCAGGTATGGGTCGTCGGGCGGCGGCTGCATGTGTCCGTCCGTGTCGAAGGCCCTCGAACGGACCGTGTGTTCGCCCGCTGATGGCGTACCCCAGTCATAGCTCCAGAAGCGCCACGCGAAGCCCTTCCTCTCGCGCGGGCGGTCCAGCGCCGCGCGCTGCCAGCGACCGCCGTCGATCTGCACCTCGACCCTGGCGATCGGCGCACCCCACGCAGGGCCGTGAATGGTGTGCCTGGTGCCGTGCCGCAGGACGCGGGCCGGCGCCGACTTCAGGCGGGCGTGCGAAACCGTGTGGAAGGTCCAGGCCGGCTGACCCGGGTGCGGCTCACCGATGGTCACGTAGTCGGGGGCCATGAACCGGCCCGCATACCGCTGGTCGACGAGCTGGATGCGGGTCAGCCATTTGACGTTGGCGACGCCGTACTGGCCGGGCGCGATCAGCCGGACGGGGAAGCCGTGCTCGCGTGGCAGCGGCTCGCCGTTCATCTCGAAGCAGAGCAAGGTTGTCGGGGTCCATCGCCTCGCGCAGCGACATGCTGCGAGCGAACTGCTCGGTGATGGTCAGGCCGCCGGCCGGATCCGGCGCCAGCACCCCGGAGTTGTCGCGGATGGTCACCGGGCCGCGGTCGGCGCCCCAGAAGATCACCTCGGTGGCGTCGTCCAGCGGGCCGGCCTCGCGCAGCAGCAGATGCAGCGGCGTGCCGGTCCAGTGGGCGTTGCCGATGCCGCCGATGAAGAACGGCGGTCCGGTGTTGCCGGAGCACTCCAAAGTGAACTCGACCGTTCGCCGAGGCCGGTGACGCAGGGCGGTCAGCGACAGCGTGCGCCGGTGCCGGGCCAGGCCAGGCCGTCGATGGCGAGCCGATAGCCGGCCGCGCCGAGGTTCGGAAGGTCGTAGTGCTTGACGGTGAAGAATTCGGAGTTCGGCGTACGCCGGGAGTCCAGTTCTTCCCACACGAGCAGGTTGCCGACGACGTTCTGTGCCGGCGGCGGGACTGGGGCCGGCTGGTCGAGCCAAGGCACCACCACGCCGGCGTGCCCGCCACTGGCGTGCGCGGGGGCGGCCACGGCCACGGTGGTCACCCCGGCAGCGGCGCCGGCGAGAACGGTCCGGCGGGAGATCTCGGATTGTTCCGACATGGATACCTCCGGGAACGATGCCTCGGAGTTTCCTCCGAACGATGGAGCGGTCAAAGGACCCGGAAGGGTGAAGACAAGCACCGATCATCCGAACTCAACGGTAAGACATTTCCGCAGGCCAGCATGCTTTCCCGGAGGCGGCCGATCAGGCGTCCTGACGCTTCAGGCGCCAGGCCGCGGCCGCGCCGATGACGACCAGATAGGTCAGGAAGACGGCCAGGCCGGCCCACGGCGACAGGTGGCCCGCTTGCTGGGTAACGTCGGCGAAGGCTCCACCGGCCGTGGACGGCAGGTACGGGCCGACGGTGTCGCGCCAGCTCTCCGGCACCAGGAGCTGAACGATCCCCTCGAGGAGGAACAGGCCGCCGAACAGCGTGGTGATGGCTGTCGGCGTCGAGCGCAGCAGGGCGCCCAGCAGCAGGCCGAGCAGGCCGGCGCCGGTCAGGTAGAGCGCCGATCCGATCAACGCTCGCAGAACGCCTGCGTCGGTGAGCGAGGCTCCGCCGTCGCCGATGATCTCCTGGCCGCCCAGGAACGCCACCAAGGAGGCGGCCAGCATCAGCGGGAGGACGACCACGGTGAACACCGCCGCCTTCGCCCACAGGACCGGCAGGCGGGCCGGAACGGCGGCCAGGGTGGCACGAATCATGCCGGTGCTGTACTCGCCGGCCATCAACAGGACGCCCAGCGTGCCGAGCACCAGCTGGGCGAAGGTCATGCCGGCCAGGCTCACGTTGGTCGGGTCGATCGGGGCGTCGTTGCCCGGGCCGGGGCCGCCGGCGCTGCCGTCGCCGAAGACCGACGAGGCGAGCAGGCCGATGCCGATGTAGACGATCACGGCCGCGGCGAGGGTGACGATCGTCGAGCGCAACGTCCAGAACTTGATCCACTCGGAGCGGAAGACGCCGGCGGTGGTCACGTCCTGCCGGTGGACCCGCGGCTCGGGCAGCATGACCGTGCTCATGCCACACGCTCCAGGGCTGCGATAGGGGCAGCGACAGGGGCAGGGGCCGGCGTGGAGTATTCGACGGCGTCCTGGGTCAGGGCCATGAAGGCCTCCTCCAGCGAGGGCTGTTGCGGGGACAGCTCGTGCAGCGTGATGTTGTGCAGAGCGGCGCGGTCGCCGATCTCGTCGGCCGGGACGCCGGCCACCTCGAGCACGCCCCGGCCGACGCTGGTGATCGTGACGCCGGGGCCGGTCAGCAGGTCGTAGAGGTCCACCGCTTGCGGGGAGCGGACCCGGACGGTGTTGCGGGCCGCCCGGTCGATGAACTCGCTCACCGGCGCGTCGGCGATGAGGCGGCCGCGACCAACGACGATCAGGTGCTCGGCGGTCACCGCCATCTCGCTCATCAAGTGGGAGGAGACGAAGATCGTGCGGCCCTGCGCCGCCAGGGTCTGCATCAGCCGGCGGATCCAGAGGATGCCCTCGGGGTCCAGGCCGTTCACCGGCTCGTCCAGGATCAGCGTGCCGGGGTCGCCCAGCAGCGCGGACGCGATGCCCAACCGCTGACCCATGCCCAGCGAGAAGCCGCCGGCCCGCCGGTCGGCGACGTCGTGCAGGCCCACCAGGTCGATCACGTCGTCCACCCGGCCACGCGGGATCCCGGTGGTCGCCGCCAGCGCTCGCAAGTGGTTGCGCGCGCTCCGCCCGGTGTGCACGGACCGGGCCTCGAGCAGCGCGCCGACCTCGTGCAGCGGGGCGCGGAGGCGGGCGTAGGCGACGCCGTTGATGGTGGCGGTGCCGGCCGTCGGCCGGTCCAGACCCATGATGATGCGCATC
>NZ_JBFAZH010000017.1:0-21131 GCF_040681735.1 Actinoplanes sp. NPDC051633
AAGTCTCCGGGGTCGGCCGGATCGCCGGCGCCACCGGTCAGGGCGACGTTCACGGGAATGTCGGCCTGAGCGACACCGGTCACGGTGGCGGTCAGGGTGACCGAGCCGCCTTCGGCCGCGGTGCTCGCGCTCAATTCGACGGTCGGCGCGTCGTCATCGTTGACCAGGGTCAGCGTCGCGTTCTCCGGGCCGCCGGTGGCGTCGGTCTCGTCGCCGGCCAGGGCGGCGGTGAAGGTCGCGGTCTCGTCGTCCTCGTAGATGTCATCGGTGAGGATCGTGACCGGCACGGTCACCTGCGTCTGGTAGGCCGAGATGGCGACCGGAGTGGCCGCGGCGATCGGGTCGAAGTCACGGAACGTGCCCGGGTCCGAATCGGTGGTCACGTCCGCCGTGCTGACCTCCAGCGAGACGGGCTGGGCGCTCGGGTTGGACAGCTTGACCACGAAGCCGGCGGTGCCGGCCGCGTCCTCGTCCCGCGTGATCGCGGTGATCGTCTGCAGCACCGGGGCGTTGTCGTCGTCGTCGATGGTGATCGTGCGGGCGCCCAGGTCCGAGGCGCCGCTCACGGTGCCGTCGGAGTTCGAGAGGTTGATGAACAGGGTCTCGCCGGAACCCTCGTCGACGTTGTCACCGATGATCGGGACGACGATCTTCCGCTGGGTGGCGCCCGGAGCGAAGGTCAGTTCGCCCGCCGGGACGGCGCTGTAATCGGTCCCCTCGGTCGCCGTGCCGGCACTGACCGTGTAGCCGATCTTGACGGGCTGTCCGGAGGCGGCGTCCAGGGTGACGGTGAATTCCTTGTTGACCGTGCCGGAGGTGCCCTCGGCGACGTTGGCCGGTGCCAGGGTGGCCGTCGGCGCGTTGTCGTCGTCGGAGATGTTGCCGGTGGCGCTCCCGTTCGGCGTGCTGCGGGTGGCGTTGGTCGGCGTCGCGGACAGCGTCATCGTGAACGTCTCGGGGTTGACCTCGTCCAATGTGTCGGTCGTGGTGGTCACCTGGGCGTTCACGGAGGTCTGGCCGTGCGTGATCGTGAGCTCCTGGTCGTACAGGTCGTAGTCGGCGCCCGCCTTGGCGCCGCCGTCGGAGCTGGTCACCCGCACCTTCACGTCACGGCCGGACGGCGCGCTGAGGTTCACCCCGAAGTCCATCGGCGTGCCCTCGGCGGTATTGCCCGGACCGGTGATGCTGACCACCGGTGGCTGGTCGTTGTCGCTGATGTTCACGACCTGCGTGGTCGTCGTGCCCTTGGTGGCGTTCGGCGCGTTGCCGCCCACCACGCTGAACGTCTCGGAGTCCTCTTCGTCGAGCGTGTCGTCGTCGATCGCGATCGTCGCCGTCTTGGAGGTCTGGCCCGCCGGGATGACGAGATCCGCCGGTGTCTGCGAGTCGACGCCGGTGTAGTCGTCGCCGTCCGTCGCGCTGCCCGCGGTGGTCCAGTACGGGATGGTCACGTCACGGCCGGACACCTTGTCGATCGAAGCTTTGACGGTGACGTTGCCGATTCCCTCGGCCGCCGGGTCGGTCGCCTCGAGCTTGTACGTGGGCTTGTCGTCGTTGTCGTCGATGATCCCGTACGCCTCGGTCACCACGTTGGTGCTGACCTTGTCGCGGAACTCGAGGATGAAGTTCTCGGCGTCCTCGTTGAGTGCGTCGTCCTTGGTCACCACCTTGAACTGCTTGACCACGTCGCGCGTGCTGGCCGCGAAGACCGTCTCACCGGCCAGCCGGGTCAGGTCGCTGGTCGTGCCGCTGCTGACGTCGGCCGCCGGCACTGCGCCGGCGATCGTGTCGTAGGTCAGGGTCACCGGCTGCAGACCCACACCGCCGGTTCGCCGCACCTCGAAGACGAAGGTGTCCCCCTCGGTCTGCTCCAGGTCGGCACTGACGGTGATGTCACCCGCGCCTGCGTGCGCCGGAGTGGCCACCAGAACGGCGGGGATGAGTCCGATCGACGCGGCAGCGGCAACGGACAGAATCCGGCGCAGGCGCGAAGCAGGGCGAGTTCGCATGACGTGACGTCTCCTTCGGCAGCAGCCGGGAAGGGATGGGCCGCAACGCTCTGCAATCTAACTGTCCGGATAGCGGCATATGAGTGGAATGCATCAAGTCAGAGTCGATCTCCGCGGTGGGATACTGACAACCGTGATCGTGGAGTTCGCCGCCGAGGTGTGGCTGTGGGACGCGCGCCGGATGGACACCTGGACCTTCGTCAGCCTGCCGCCCGAGGAGTCCGAGAGGATCCGCGATGCGACGGGCGGCGTCCGCCGCGGTTTCGGCTCTGTGCGGGTACGCGCCACCGTCGGGCACACCACCTGGACCACGTCGATCTTCCCGGACGGCGAGCGCGGCACCTTCGTCCTACCCGTCAAGAAGGCCGTCCGCGCGGCGCAGCGGCTGGGCGTCGGCGACACCGCTCGGGTCACTCTCGAAGTGCTCGATGTCTGACGCGCCGCTGTGGGTCCGGCCCCAGCTGTGGTGGCGGGTGGTGATCGTGCTCTGCGGGGCGTCCGGGCTCCTCCTCGGCGACCCGGCCATCGCCTACTACACGTGCCAGAGCAACCTGCTGACGCTCGGCTACTTCGCCTGCGTCGTCTATTGGATGATCCGCCGCCGGACGACCGACCCGCCGCGCCCCGGCTCCGCGGCCCGATCGTCCTCGCCGTCCTGATCACGTGCCTGGTGTCGCATTTCCTGCTGAACAACGGTGCGAGTCCGTTGCCCGGCCTGGTGGTGGCGGACCCGTCCGAGGCGCTGTCGAACCGGGCCACCTTCCTGCTGCACTACGTGGTCCCGATCATGGTGCTGATCGACTGGCTCGCCTTCGGCCCGCACCGCGTCTCGCCCTGGCGTGACCTGCCGCTGTGGCTTATCTTCCCGCTCGGCTACGGCATCGCGTCGATCCTCCGGGCGGTGCTCGCGCCCGCCGCGCCCTACCGATACCCCTATTTCTTCCTGGACCCCACCGACCATGGGTACGGCTGGGTGGCGCTGCAGATGCTCCAGCTGGCCGTCGAGTTCGCCGCCCTGGGCGCGATCCTGCTGGCCCTCGACCGCCTGGCAGCCAAACTCACCAGTGCCAGACTCACCAGTGCCAGACTCACCAGTGGTAGCTCAGCGGTGCATGCGCCCGTCGAACAGCCCGCTGAGCTACCACTTGTTGCCCGATCTCAGAAGCAGGTGGGGCAGATGCCGTCGGGTTCGCCGTTGGGGCCGTCCGGCGGCGGGTCCGGATAGGGAAGCACCATCTTGTTGTTGAACAGCGGGTCGTTGGTGGGCAGCAACTCGAGCGTCGCGGTCGGCGGCGTGGTCTGCGGATTGGGCTGCACCACCCGCCCGCACGCGACGCGGTGGCCGCCGAGCTCCTGCGGCGTCTGCTTGGCGGACAGCAGGCAGACACCATAGGTCGAGCGGCTCGCTTCTCGGAGGCGGATGCCGAACGGACGCACCTCTCCCTCGACCGGTCCCTCGAAGCGCCGGCCCTGCCAGGCGTACGAGGTGCCGATCACCGACCTGGGCAGGTAGAGCGCCAGCCAGAACCCGCCGTGCTCGACCACCGGAGCGCACTGCGTCGCAACGCCGTTCAGCACCATCGAGTTCGACGTCACGTCGTAGGTGACGTCGGTCAGCGACGCCTGCACGCACGGCGCCATGTTGAACGGCTCGGGCTCGGGGTCGGCGCGTGCGGGCGAGGGAAGCAGGATCAGCAGCAGCGCCACGGCCGCGGCCACGATGCGTTTCATCGGTCCTCCTGTGCGTCCGGATGGCGCGGCCGGAAGGTCGGTGGCAGGGGCACGGCGTGCGCGGCGCCGAGACACAGGGCGAGCTGGAAGCGGTTCTCGACCCCGAGCCGGTCCATCAGCGACCGCACCGTGTAGACCACCGTGCGGCGGCTCAGGCCGAGCGCGGCCGCCACGTCCGCCTCGCTCTCGCCGGTGGCCAGAAGCTCGACGATGGCCCGTTCTCGCTGGGTCAGCACGATCGTGGGCACCTCCTGCCGGCGCGGATCACACGCCGTATGCCAGACAGCGTGGAAGAGCTGGGTGAGGCGGGCGACCGCATCCGGATCGGTGACCTCGACGGCGCCCGCACCGAAGTCGGCCGGGTCGGCCGGGAAGAGGGCGGATCGGCGGTCGAACACCATCAGCTTCAGGGGCAGCGATGCCGACTCCCGGTGATCCACACCGGGCACCGCGGGCAGCACCCGGCCGTCGGCCGGCGGGACGCCGAGATTGCGGATCCGGATCCCGCGTGCGATCAGGGCCTTGTCCACCGGCGCCGCAGCGCTGACCGCCTCGGCGCTGATCGCCTGCTCCGGATGGATCGCAAGGTGCTCGGCGCGCTCGCCAAGGACGAGGTCGGCGATGCGGGCGCGGGCGGCGGCCCGGCTCGGCAGCCGCCGCACCGACTCGGCCGGCAGGCGATCCAGATGGATGCCCGCCACGGCGGCGAGGTGCTGCCGATGCCGGTCGGCCATCGGCAGCGGCGCCCGCCGCCGGCCCAGCACGCTGAGCACCCGTGGAGCGTCGAGCGCCGCCCAGCGCCGGTCGCCGCCCTCGACGGACTGGTTTGCCGCCCCCACGGCGACCAGCTCGTCGATCGCGGCGCCGACCCGGGCCGCCGAGATGCCCACCTCGCGGGCCAGTCTCGGCGTCGAATCCGGCCCCAGCAGCCGGAGGGTGCGGTAGATGAGGTCTGCGTCAGGCGTCAGACCCCATCGACCCAGTGTCGGAATCACGGACGTACCCATGACCTCGGTATCCCCCCGCATATCCCCCGTTCCTCCCTGTATGAGAGACCACCGGCGCGAATCTGGCCAGGTGGTCAGGCAGTCGGCTTGCGCAATTGCGCAATGGGTTGGGGCGGCCCGATCATCGAAGCACGCCGACCCCTTGCCCCGCTGCCCCACCCGACCACTGTGGACAAGATCCGACAGACCGGAAGAAGCCCCACACGACGGACGTCGGGCGGGGCTTCTACAGGCAGCCGGTACGCAGCACCCCCGTGCGCGCGCGGGCCGGCCGCCATGGACTCGTTCAGGCCGAGAGAGGCTCGATGGCGTCGATCAGGAATCAGGCGAAATGGTCTGCGATACGTCGCATCGCCGTGATGGTCTCGCGGTCGCGGGCGTGATCCTCCTCAGTGGGCCATGCGCTGCATTTCACGATGACCACCTCGGCGCCCGGGTCGACGAAGAGGAACTGCCCGTGCACGCCGATGCCGGTGAACGCGTGGAAGGCGCTCTCGCCGAGCGTCCACCACTGGTTCGCGTACCCGTAATGGGCCGGCTCGGCATCGCCCAGCGCACCCACCGCCACCTGCGGCAGGTCGGAGCCGCGGCTGCGGCGCACCCAGTCGGCCGGCACGATCCGCCGGTCGCCCACCACACCGTCGTCGACCATCAGCTGACCCACGCGGGCCAGGTCGCGGGCGGTGGCGTTGAAGGTGCCGGAGCCGACCGCGGTGCGCGGGTGCGAACGGGTCAGGCCGTAGTACGCGTCGCGTTCCGCGCCGATCGGACCCCACAGCCGATCGGAGCAGTACGACGCGAGCGGCCGGCCGGTCGCGGCCTCGAGGACCCAGCCGAGCATCTGGTTGTCGAAGGTGGAGTAGTTGAAGCGGTCGCCCGGCTCGCAGGTCCGCTGCGCGGCCTTGATGATCTCAGTGACGTCGCCGCCGTTCAGCACGGCCCGCTCGAAGCGCCGGATCGGGCTGTTGATGTCCCACACCTCCGTGTCACCGACGCCGCTGCACATGTCGAGCAGGTCGGCGAGCGTCGGGCCGTCGTACGCGGTGCCCCGGAAGTCGGGCAGATAGTCGATCACCCGGTCCTTGAGGTTGCCGATCGCGCCGTCGGCCAAGGCGATCCCGACCAGCAGGGAGGTGATCGACTTGGACACCGACCAGAGCTGCATCCGGGTACGCGCACTCGCGAACCACCCCGGGTACGCCTCGTGCACGATCCGCCCCCGGTGCAGCACCACGAAGGCCGTGGTGTGCGTGCGCCGGTGCAGGTCGTCCATGGTGCGGTCGGCGCCGTCGAAGTAGTAGGTCAGATCCAGTGGCAGGGGCCGAAACGGCAACGGCCGCGACACCGCCCCCCGCGCCACCGTGACGGTCGGCATCAGGCGGTTGATGTGGGTGAACGTCCACTCGTTGAACGGACGCCGCATGATCAGGTCGGTCTGCCGCTCCCACCAGGACGGCGGTTCCACGGCAGGCAGAACGGGCTGGTTCGTGATGGCGGTCATGTCAGTCCCCGGTCTCGTCGACGGTACGGTCGGCGGGGCGCGCCCTGTGCGAGACGTCTCGGAAGTGTGTACGCAGAGTCGTCCCACTCGGTTCAGCCACCGGCTCGAGATAGCTGTTGAGGATGCCGAGCACCGCCATGCCCACGAGATTTCCGGCCGGCTCCTCGCCGGCGATCCCCGCGGCCGGGTCACCGAGGTGGTGGATCGCGAAGCCCTCCGCGACCGCGGCCAGCATCATCGCGAGCTGCTCGATCGTGACGCCGGGACGCAGCCTGAACCCGCGAGCGGCGAATGTGGACTCGTAGGTCTTCATCCACGGCTCGATCGCGCCGGCGTAGCTGTTGGCGATCGCGTCGTGGATCCCGTCGTTGCGGTCGGCGGTGGCCACCATGATCAGCTGCAACCGGAAGAGCGGCATCCGGCAGATCGCCTGCAGCTCGTGGTACGCCGCCCGGTCGATCGCCTCGACGAAGTCCTCCTCGTCGGCGACCCACTCCCGGGTCTCCTCCCCGGCGTTGTACTGCGGGTCGTAGCTCATCGCGTGGAAGAGGAAAGTGATCAGGTCGTTGAGGTAGTCGTCGTGGCTGGCCCACGTCGACCGGTACGGCCCGTCGCCGCGCTGCCGGAGGAACGGCGGCTCGAGATTCTCCATCTCCTTGGACAGCGCACGCTCGGTCAGGAACCGCAGACCCGACCAGTACTGCCGCTTGCCCGTGTCGGCCACGGCCGACCAGTCGCACGCACCGAGGTTCTGCTCCACCAGGTTGGCGCCCGCCTTGAGGTAGGACGCCACCTTCGGCGAGTTGACCAGCGCGGCGCGCGTCGACTCCCGCACCCCCTTCACCCGGGTCACGATGCCGGAGAAGTCCTGGTTGTACGGGTAAGGAAGATTCTCCTTGCCGATGGCCATGGAGCGATTGTTGTCGGATTCCGCCTTCGCACAAGTGCGCGCGTGCGTAGTACTCGGAGACATGGTCTCGAAGCCTAGGGCTTGAAGACCATGTCTCACGGTCGAGAACTCTCAGTCACGCACATTCTGCGCAAAGAGCGAGAAGTCCCTGGGCTCGCGACCCAGTAGATCTTGTACGCCGGTCCCGAGGGAAGCGTTCCGGCCGTCGAAGATCGTTCCGAACAGATACCGCAGGAGATCGGCGTACTCGGGCGGCAGGGCGCCGGTGAACTCGTCGAGGGTGATCCGCGTGTACGCGGCGCCCAGCTCGGACGCCGCCTCGGCGAAGGTCAGCAGCCTCGGGCCGGTCAGCTCGTACAGGTCGCCGGCGGGTTCCAGGAGGGCGGCCACCGCCGCGTCCGCGATGTCGTCGCAGTCCACGAAAGGTTCGCCGACGTCACCGGCCGGCAGGGTGACGTGTCCGGCCCGGACCATCTCGGCGAAGCCGCCCTCGCTGAAGTTCTGGTTCATCCAGGCGGCCCGCAGCACGGTTGTCGGGATGCCGGCCTTCCGGAGCGCGTCCTCCGCCTCGACCGCCTCGGGCTCGCCGCGCCCGGAGAGCAGCACGATCCTCTCCACACCGCGCTCGACGGCGACCCGGCCGAACGCGGCCAGGTCCGGCACCGCCGAGGGCACCGCCATGTCCGGGTAGTAGGTCACGTACGCCCGGTCGGCGTCCCCGATCGCCGGCGCGAAGCTCTCCGGTCGTGCCCAGTCGAACCCGGTCCGGCGAGAGCCGGCCCGCACCGCGATCCCGCGCTCCTGGAGACGGGCCGCCACGCGCCCGCCGGTCTTGCCGGTGCCACCGGCTACGAAAATCGTCATGCGTCCAGCAAACCGCCGATCAGTGAGACGGCACATGGCTGAGGATCGCGGAAACATACGCCATCGTCTACGGTCGTGAGATGGACGCGCTGTCGCACGTGCTCACCGGCCCCGCCGCCCGCGACGCCTTCGTGCTGCGCAGCTCCCTCGACCCGCCGTGGGCGATGCGGATCGAGGACGAGTCGCCGCTGTCGGTGATCACCCTCCTCCGCGGCCAGGCGTACATCCGGCCCGACGACGCGGATCCGGTGCTGCTGCGGGCCGGTGATGTCGCGATCGCCAGCGGGCCGCGGCACTACACCGTCGGCGACGATCCGGCCACCGCCCCGCAGGTGCTGATCGGGCGGGGACAGACGTGCACGATGCTGACCGCCGACGTGCCCAAGATGAGCGACGTCGGCGTGCGCACCTGGGGCAACTCGGTGGACGGCGCGACGCTGATGCTCAACGGCACGTACGAGACGCAGTCCACGGTCGGCCGGCGGCTGCTCGGCAACCTGCCCGGCCTGATCGTCGCGCCGCGCGAGCACGTGCCGCTCGCCCTGATCGACTACCTGGGCGAGCAGGTCACCAACGACGCCCCGGGCCAGGACGCGGTGCTCGACCGCATGCTCGACCTGATCCTGATCGCCGTGCTGCGCTGGTGGTTCGCCGACCGGCAGAGGGGCGCGAGCTGGTTCCGGGCGTACGCCGACCCGGCCATCGGCCGCGCCCTGCGCCTGATGCAGGAGGACCCGGCGGCGCCGTGGACGGTCGCGCGGCTCGGTGGGGAGACCGGTCTGTCCCGGGCTGCCTTCGCGCGCCGCTTCACCGAGCTGGTCGGCGAGCCGCCGATGAGCTTCCTGACCGGCTGGCGGCTCTCGCTGGCCGCGGACCTGCTGGCCGAGCCGGGCACGACGGTGGCGGCCGTGGCCCGCAAGGTGGGGTACGCGACGCCGTTCGCGTTCAGCACGGCCTTCAAGCGCTTCCACACCGTGAGCCCGCAACAGCACCGCGAACAGAGTTATCCACAGGGCGACCTCGTGGCTGTGGACAGAGGTTGAACGACAAGGCTGGCGCGGGAGCCGACAACTTGCGACGCTAAGCCTTGTGTATGACTACGACCTGTTGGTGGTGGGCTCCGGGCCCAGTGGGCAGAAAGCCGCCATCGCGGCGACGAAGCTCGGACGGCGGGTCGCTATCGTCGACCGCCGCGACATGATCGGCGGGGTGTGCATCAACACCGGCACCGTCCCGTCCAAGACTCTGCGTGAGGCCGTCCTCTACCTGACCGGCCTCAGCCAGCGCGACCTCTACGGCAGCAGCTATCGGGTGAAGGAAGAGATCACCGTCGCCGACCTGGCCGCGCGCACCCAGCATGTGATCACCCGGCAGACCGACGTCATCCGCAACCAGCTCTCCCGCAACCACGTCTCGATGCTCACCGGCACCGGCCGGTTCGCGGACGCGCACTCGCTGTGGATCGACGGCGGCGACGGACGCGACAACAAGGTCACCGCCGACAAGATCATCATTGCCGCGGGTACGCGACCCGCCCGCCCCGACAGCGTCGATTTCGACGACCGCACGATCGTCGACTCCGACGGCGTGATCAACCTCGAGGCCGTGCCGCGTTCCATGGTGGTGGTCGGCGCCGGCGTGATCGGCATGGAGTACGCATCCATGTTCGCCGCGCTCGGCACCAAGGTCACCGTCGTCGAGCGGCGCCCGCAGATGCTCGACTTCTGCGACGACGAGATCATCGAGTCGCTCAAGTACCACCTGCGCGACCTCTCCGTGTCGTTCCGCTTCGGCGAGGAGGTCGCCTCCGTCGAGCGGCACCAGACCGCGGCGCTGTGCATCCTCAAGAGCGGCAAGAAGATCGTGGCCGACACGGTCATGTACTCGGCCGGCCGGCAGGGCCAGACCGACGACCTCGCGCTCGAGGCGGCCGGGCTGGAGGCGGACAAGCGCGGCCGGATCAAGGTGGACCCCAACTTCCGGACCGCGGTGGACAACATCTACGCCGTCGGCGACGTGATCGGCTTCCCCGCGCTCGCCTCCACGTCGATGGAGCAGGGCCGGCTGGCCGCGCACCACGCCTGCGCGGAGCCGACCCGCGACATGCACGCGCTCCAGCCGATCGGCATCTACACGATCCCGGAGATCAGCTTCGTCGGTAAGACCGAGGAGGAGCTGACCGACGCCAACACGCCGTTCGAGGTCGGTGTGGCCCGGTATCGCGAGCTGGCCCGCGGGCAGATCGTCGGAGACTCGTACGGAATGCTCAAGCTGCTCGTGTCGCCGGAGGACGGCAAGCTGCTCGGCGTCCACGTCTTCGGCACCGGCGCCACCGAGATCGTCCACATCGGGCAGGCCGTGATGGGGTGCGGCGGCACGGTCGACTACCTGGTCGACACGGTCTTCAACTATCCGACGCTGTCGGAGGCGTACAAGGTCGCGGCCCTGGACGCCTCCAACAAGATCCGCAACATCACCCGGATCGACGGTTAGCGGAGATCAGTACACCCAGACCTTCGTCTTGATCGGCAGTTTGCCGTTCGACCACAGATAGTTCATGGCGGAGATCGACAGGCGGGCGCAGCCGTGCGAGGCGGCGTAGGGCGGAACGCTGTACGCCCCGTGCATGGCGATGCCGCCGTTGAAGTACTTGGGCCGCCACAGCATGCCCAGCGGGGCGTTGCGCCAGCCGTCGATCTGCCGGCCGATCCGGAACCGCCCGGCCGGGGTGCTCGCGATCGCGGTGCCGCCGCTCTCGGTCTCGTAGCGCTCGCCCGAGCCCGTCGAGGTGTTGAAGATCTGCTTCACCTCGCCGTCGTCGACGATCATCAGCAGCTGACGCTTCTTGTTGATCTCGACGACGTACCCGCTGTCGCTTTTCGCCTTCGGCCGCACGCCGTCGGCCAGGGCCTTCTTGGTCTTGCCGCCGACCACGCCGTCGCGGTCCAGACCCGCGGCCTTCTGCAGCGCGAAGACGGCCTGTCTGGTGGAGCCGCCGAACTTGCCGTCCGCCTTGCCGTTCCAGTAGCCCAGCGCGGTCAGGCGCTCCTGCAGCGCGGTGATCTCCGGGCCTTTGTCCCCTTGGCGCAGCTTGTCCGACTTGGGCTTGGGTTTCTTGGTGGGCTTGGTGGTGGGCTTCGTGGTCGGCGTACCGGTGGGATCCTGGGTAGGCGTCGACGGCTCAGCCGACGGCGACTCCGCGGTCACGGTCGGTGCCGGCGCTGCCGTGCCCCCGCCACCGCCCTCGTCCGAGCCACACCCCGTGAGCAGCGTCAACGCGACCACCGTCGCTATCGCCCAGCTCCCAGCCCTCTTGACCATGAATGCCTCCCCGGAGCCAAGCTTGCCACCGTCCCGCCATACATAGACGTGAAAAACGTCTCTGCGGTTGCATCAGTGCAAATATTTCGCCTTTCATCGCTCTGTGTTGAAAGCGGTATCACACGAGGTCAGACCATGGGCGGATGTGACTATGAAAAAGAGTCAAGTACTCTTCGGCTATGTCGTGGAAGGCCAGTGCCCGGCACGGGGTCCGGGAAGCGCCGGCGGGGCTCGCTCTGGTTCAGGAATTGCTGAACACGCGAGCCACGATGACGTACGGGTCCGACCTGCTGGCACAGCCCGACGACGCCCAGCGCTGGCTGACCGACGCGGTGTCCACCTGGTCGCGGGTGTCCGGTCTGCCCGCTCCCGTGCTGCTGCTCTCCTCCACCGATCTGCGCTCGCTGCGCCGGCTGCGTACCACTTTCGAGAACGTGATCCTGGCCGGCGGCCGCAACCAGCCGGACGGCGCGCTACCGCCCGCCGACGTCCCGGTCAGCCTGGTGCCGGACGCGGACGGCTGGGTGCGGATCGTCCCGACCGGCCGCGGCACCCGATGGCTGGCCTCCGCGCTGTGGGCCGAGGCGCTGCTGGCCCAACAGGCCGGGCTGTGGTCGCGGCTGAAGCTCTGCCACAACGGCGACTGCCGGGCCGCCTTCTTCGACGCGTCACGCAACAACAGCGGCGTCTGGCACGACGTGAGCACCTGCGGCAACACGGCGAACCTGCGCGCGTTCCGCGAACGCCGGCGCCTGCTCGGCAGCACGGGTGACGTGCCGCTTTGACCCCGCCCGATCTGGCGGGAACCAATGACCGCCTTGGGGCGACCATAGAGACATGGCGTGTGAACGGTGGCGCGAGATGCTCTCCGCGCAGCTGGACGGCGAGGACGACCCGGCCGACCGGCCGCTGGTCGACGAACACCTGGCCGGGTGTGCCGACTGCCGAGCGTGGCTGGACCGCGCGGCGACGGTCAACCGGCTGATCCGGACGGCGCCGGTCACGCCGGTGCCCGACCTGACTGCCGCGATCCTGGCCGCCGTGCCGGAACGCAAACCGCCGCTGCTGACCCGCGGCCGCCTCTACGTCGGCCTGGCCGCCGTCGGCGCCGTGCAGCTCATCCTCGGCCTGACCCAGGTCGGCGGCGGGGTCTCGGCCGCGCACGTGCACACCGGCCTGACCGCGACGCCCGGCCACCTGTGGCACGAGTCGGCGGCCTGGAACGTCGCGGTGGGCGCGGCGTTCCTCTTCATCGCGCTGCGCCGCTCCCGGCCCTCGGGGCTGGTGCCGCTGCTCACCGCGTTCGTCGGCATGCTCCTGCTGCTGTCGGTGAACGACCTCTCGGCCGGCCGGGTGGACGCGACACGGCTGGTCAGCCACGGATTCGTGCTCGCCGGATATCTCCTCGTGGTGGCGCTGTCGCGGCTCGGCGCCGGGCCGGCCACACCGCCGGGGATGCGCTCGACCGGCTGGCGGGCACACTTCGACGAAGACGGCGACGAGGTCGCCCCGGCCGAGCCGCAGACCCCCCGGCTGCGGCTCGTGCCCCGGAGCGGCCCGATGACGGCCCGGCACGACGAGCGCACGGCGGCCTAACGCGCGGGCGGCCGGACGGAGAGCTCGCGCCACTCGTCCGGCCCGACCAGGAGAGCACGCACCGTGTCCAGCGCGGCGTCCTCACTGTCGTACTCGAAGAAGTGCGAAACCCCGTCCGAGCCGCCCGCACGCTGCTCGACATACCACTGATCACCGCTCGTGCGAAGGTAGACATCCTTGCGCGCGACGCGGCCCCACTTGCCGTTCCACCAGTGCTTTCGTTGTTCCATCCGGGCACTGTATCGAACATGTGTTCGAACAGCGGCCTGGTAGTTGGATCTTTTTCGCTATGAGTGGCGCGGAGGCTCGTTCTCGCGAGCCTGGTGCTCACCGACGTCACTCATCGCACCCGGACCCGCACGACCGGCCACCAGCGCGTCCCGGATCTGGGTCAGCAGCACGATCTCCTCGCTGGGCGCGGACGGCGGCGGCTCCTCACCCCGGGCCCGGCGCTCGGCCAGCCTGTTCAGCGGGAAGACCACCAGGAAGTAGATGACGGCCGCGGTGAGAATGAAGGAGATCAACGCGTTGATGAAGGCCGGCCAGTCGAAGGGCACACCGCGAACGGTGAAGACGCCCGCGTTGACGCCCTCTCCGCCGCTGATCAGCTTGATCAGCGGCTCGAGGAAGGCCTTCGTGAACGAGGTGACCACTGCGGTGAAGGCGGCACCGATGACGATGCCGACCGCCAGGTCGACAACGTTGCCGCGCATGATGAAGTCTCTGAAACCTTTGAGCATCAATTCTCCTGGACACCGAGAGCCGGACGATACGCGGCAGCAGTTGCCCGCCGCCGGTCAGCGACAAACTACGCTGAGGCGCTCGTTTTTTCGAAGGTCTGCGCAGTTCACCTAGGTCACATCATTGACCTGAGCCAATTTCCATTCGTCGCGGCGTTGTGCACCGCGTGCGCGGCGAGGAAGCCGTCGACCGCCGTCTGCCACGGAAAGAGCTCGGCGCGCGCCCGGGCGAGGATCCGCCTCTCCGGCGTCGCCAGCAGATGCCGGATCGCCGACGCGTAGGCCGCCGGACTCGGCCCGGCCGCCCGGCCCGCGTCGCCGATCACCTCGGGCAGCGCACCCTCCGCGCTCACCACCACCGGGGTGCCGCTGGCCAGCGCCTCGAGCGCCGCCAGCCCGAACGTCTCCACCGGCCCCGGGGCGAGCACCACGTCAGCCGTCGCCAGCAGCGCACCCAGCTCGTCGCGATCCCGGACGAATCCCGTGAACCGCACCGGCAGCCCCCGCGCCGCCGCCTCCTCCTGCAGCGCACTCCGCATCGGCCCGCCGCCGGCCACCACCAGCACGGCCGGCACCCCGTCGGCACGCAATGCGGCCAGCGCCGCCAGCGAACGCGCCGGCTTCTTCTCCGCCGAGAGCCGCCCGCAATGCACCAGCAGCACGTCACCCGAGGCCGCCCACCGTCGCCGCACCGCGGGGTCACAACGATCAGGGCCGAACCCATCAAGATCCACCCCGAGGGGTACGCGTGCCAGGTTCGTCGCCCCGATCCGCTCGAACTCGGCCGCCGCCCAGCCCGTAGTGCAAGCCACCACGTCGTGCGCGGCCGCCGTCCGAGCATTGAGCCGATCGGCCACCTGGCGCGCGGTCCCGCGCAACGGCCCGAAGAGCCGCAACAGCCCGTCGAGGTTCTCGTGCGAGACCATCATCGACCGCACTCCGCGCCGCCGCGCCCACGACCCGATCCAGCGCAACGTGGTCCGGTCGGAGACCTCGATCCGATCGGGCGCGAGCCCTCGAAGCACCCGGGCGACCCGCCCACGATCCACCAGCGCCCGATAGCCACCCATCGCGGGAACCCGCGGTGCGGCCAGCGTGACGACCCGCCCCTGCGCGGTGTCCTCGTCGCCGTCGCGCTCACCGGGCACGACGAGCACGGCCTCATGCCCGGCCCGCTGGTAGCCGGCGCCGAGCTCCCGCAGGGCGGTCCGCAGCCCACCGGACCGTTCGGTGACGAAGTTGGCCACCCGCACAATCCTCATGCGGCGGCCGCCAGGTCGCGGGTCGGCGCCCCGGCCCGGGTCAGCACCGCCCGGTAGTGGCCGATCAGCTCGTCGCCCACCGCCGACCAACTCCGCCCCGAGACCGCCGCCCGCCCCGCCGCACCGTAGGCCGCCCGCCGAGCCGGGTCGGCGGCCAGCGAAGCCACCGCCGCGGTGAAACCCGCCGCCTCGAACGGCGGCACCAGCAGCCCGGTCCGGCCGTGCTGGACGAGATCCATCGGGCCACCCGCGGCGGGCGCCACGACCGGCACCCCGCTGGACATCGCCTCCTGCACCGCCTGGCCGAAGGTCTCGTACGGTCCGGTGTGCACGAAGATGTCGAGGCTCGCGTAGAGCCGGGCCAGGTCCGCGCCGTGACGCAGCCCCAGGAAGGTCGCCGCCGGCAGCGCCCGGCGCAGGCTCGGCGCCGCCGGACCGTCACCGATGATCACCAGCCGCACGCCCGGCAGCCGGCTCGTCCCGGCCAGCAGGTCCACCTGCTTCTCGACGGCGAGCCGCCCAACGAAGCCGACGAGCACCTCGCCGTCCGGCGCGAGCACTGCCCGCGTACCCGGATCACGGTGTCTCGGGGAGAACCGCTCGTCGTCCACTCCGCGCCGCCACAGGTGCACGCGCTCCACCCCGTGCGCGTCCAGCGCCGACGCCGAGTCGGTGGACGGCACCAGCGTGCGCGCCGCCTTGTTGTGCACCTTCCGGATCCAATGCCAGGCCGCGCGCTCGGTCATCCCGACCCGGTACGCCCGCGCGTACGCCGCGACATCGGTCTGATAGACCGCGACCATCGGCAGCTTCTGCGCCCGGGCCGCCATCGCACCCCACGCACCGAGCACGAACGGGCTGGCCAGGTGCACGACGTCGGTGCCGTGGGCGCGCAGGGCGCCGGTCAGCGTCGGGGTGGGCAGCCCGAGCCGGAAGTCGGGATAGCCCAGCATCGGCAGTGACGGCATCCGCACCACGGGGTACTCGACGTCGACGCGGCCGCCGCCAGAGGGTTGCGGTGCGATGACCAGGGGATCATGTCCACGCCGGAGCAGATGCTCGGCGGTACGGACGACAGAGTTGGCGACGCCGTTGACGTCCGGCAGGAAGGACTCCGTGACCAGCGCGACTCGCATGACCCGAGGATGATCGGAATGATTGACGGGACGGATCACACCGCCGTGGCCGACAGTCGAACGCTTGGCGACGAGGACGCTTTTCGTCCGTTGTTCGTCTGGAGGCCGCCGTCCGGCACCGCTCAGGAGGGAGGGTGACGCCCGTGGATCGACGCAATCTGCTGCGCACCGCCGCGGCGGCTCCGGCCGTACCCTTCTTGATCTCCGCCGCCGAGCCCGTCTCGGCCGCGCCGGCGGTCCAGCGTTCGCCGGACCGCTTCGCCATCGCCGTGCTTCCGGACACGCAGTATCTCTTCGACGCCGACAGCGCCGACCCGGGCCCGCTGCGTGCGACGTTCCGCTACCTGGTGCAGGAGCGCGCCGCCGCCTTCCTGACCCACTTGGGCGACATCACCGAGCACGGCACGCCGGCCGAGATCGCGCTGGCCTCCGAAGCCTTCCGGCAGATCGACGGCAAGCTGCCCTACAGCGTGCTGGCCGGCAACCACGACATCCCGCCGAACACCGACGACCAACGCGGCGACACTCCTTATCTGCAGGCGTTCGGACCGCAGCGGTTCGCGGGTGTGCCGACCTTCGCGGGCGCCTCGCCGGACGGCTACAACAGCGCGCACCTGTTCACCGGCGCCGGCCGGCAGTGGCTGGTGCTGGCGCTCGACTGGCAGATCTCGGAATCCGGGCTGGAGTGGGCGCGTTCGGTGCTCGCCGCCCACTCTCGTGTCCCGGCGATCGTCACGACGCACGACCTCGCCTACCCCGACTATGCGGGCACGGCGGCGCTCTCCGGTCGCGGCCGGCGGGTGTGGGACGCGCTGATCCGCGACCACGACCAGATCTTCCTGACCCTGAACGGTCACCACTGGCCGCCGGCGCGGACGGTGCTGCGCAACGCGGCCGGGCACGACGTGCACGTCCACATCACGAACTACCAGGACCGTTATTACGGCGGCGCCGCGATGATCCGGCTGTACACCTTCGATCTGGCGCGCGGCATGATCGACGTGGAGACGTTCTCGCCATGGTTCCTGGCGCGCGATCCCGGCCGGCGTACGCCGCTCGAGTCCGAGGTCACCGAGCTCACCGGCCCGGACGACCGCTTCAGCATGGCGATCGACTTCCGCTCCCGGTTCGCCGGCTTCGACCCGCCGGTGTTGCCCGCGCCGCGACCGGCCGGTGCCGTGATCGACCGCTGGACGGCGGCGTACTGGCGCTTCGACTCGCCGGGTCAGGGCGTGGCGGACGGCGCCACGGTGCGCGATCAGACCGGCAAGGGCAATGATCTTCGGGTACGCAGACTCGCCAACAGCGGCCCCGAGACGCTGACCCTCTCCGCCGACCACCACGAGAGCGCACCGGCACACGCGAGCCTGCGCTTCGACGGCGGCACGAACCCGGACCGCGGCGTGATCCTGCAGACGGCGGCCGGCGCCCCGCTGAACGGCGCGAAGTTCATGGACGGCTACACCATCGAGACGTTCCTGAAGCTGCCCGACCCGTTCGTCGGCAACCACGAGTTCATGGGCATCTGGAGCTGGGAGGGCCGGGCGGGCGATGCGGGCAAGCACAGCGGCTGGTCCGACCTCGAGTGCACCTGCAGCCTGAACCTGTCGTCGGAACGCTTCCTGCAGTACGTCGTCTATCCGCAGGCGGTGGACGCGTGCCCGACATCGTGGAGCCATGCCCTGCCGATCGGCCGCTGGACGCACGTGGCGGTGGTGAACGACAGCCGGCACACGGTCGTCTGGGTGGACGGCGCCCCGACCTTGCGGAACCCGCGGCAGGTCGCCAGGGGGATCGCGACGGTGGGCCGGCCGTTCACGGTGGGCGGGACGAGCTTCGACCTCCGGTACGGCCAGGGCTTCTACGGCTGGCTCGGAGATGTGCGCATCAGTGCGCGGGCGCTCACGCCGAGACAGTTCTTGACGTCGGTCTGAGTTCATCCTTTGGATCGATCGACGTCACGCCGAATCCGTCATAGGCTGGCCGCTCGGCAACGCCAGGGTGACGGAAGGCTTCGCGCCATGCCCCAGACGGTGGACGTCCGGACGGAAAGTGACGGCAGCGTCGTCGTCCAGCCCCACGGCATGATGGATGACGCCTGCGCGGTCCACTTCCAGCAGGTGCTGGTCCATGCGGTACGACGGGTACGCCCGATGCGCCTGATCCTGGACCTGGGTGACGTCTCCATCATGGATGCCATCAACGTTGGCACCCTGGCGGCGCTCTGCGACTTGGCGGATGACCACCACGTGGTGGTGTTCATGGACAATTCCTCGGCCACGATCGCCCACCAGCTCCAGGCGGCCGGCGTCCCGCCGCAGCGCCTACGCACCAGCTTCTCCACAGCCGTAGCCGGCTGACGGGCTCCGAGCACACAAATGGCCCGCCCGACATCGGGTGGGCCATTTCGTTGTGGTGAGCCGACCGCAGAAAGGCCGGCCCCATTCGGGTAAGCCTTCGGTTGTGGTTTCTCGGGTATGCGGAAGGCCGCCCGTTGCGGGTGGTCCCGGATATGCAGAAGGCCCACCCCGCAGGGGGTGGGCCTTCTGTCAACGTTTAGTCCGGCGGCGTCCTACTCTCCCACACCCTCCCGAGTGCAGTACCATCGGCGCTGGCAGGCTTAGCTTCCGGGTTCGGAATGAGACCGGGCGTTTCCCTACCGCTATGACCACCGAAACACTAACCGATACAACATCAACACCGTGCTGGGCGGGGCCGTTGCCGGCCCGCACACACCACAACGGGGTGTTTGTTGATCGTGAATCACACAGTGGACGCAACACAGCTCTGTGGGCTGTTGGGGTTGTGGTTAAGCCCTCGGCTTATTAGTACCGGTCAACTGAACCTATTACTAGGCTTACATCTCCGGCCTATCAACCCAGTAGTCTAGCTGGGAGCCTTACCCACTCAAGGTGGTGGGATACCTCATCTCGAAGCAGGCTTCCCGCTTAGATGCTTTCAGCGGTTATCCCTTCCGAACGTAGCCAACCAGCCGTGCCCCTGGCGGGACAACTGGCACACCAGAGGTTCGTCCGTCCCGGTCCTCTCGTACTAGGGACAGCCCTTCTCAAGTATCCAACGCGCACGGCGGATAGGGACCGAACTGTCTCACGACGTTCTAAACCCAGCTCGCGTACCGCTTTAATGGGCGAACAGCCCAACCCTTGGGACCTGCTACAGCCCCAGGATGCGACGAGCCGACATCGAGGTGCCAAACCATCCCGTCGATATGGACTCTTGGGGAAGATCAGCCTGTTATCCCCGGGGTACCTTTTATCCGTTGAGCGACACCGCTTCCACACGCAAGTGCCGGATCACTAGTCCCGACTTTCGTCCCTGCTCGACCCGTCAGTCTCACAGTCAAGCTCCCTTATGTACTTACACTCAACACCTGATTGCCAACCAGGCTGAGGGAACCTTTGGGCGCCTCCGTTACCTTTTAGGAGGCAACCGCCCCAGTTAAACTACCCACCAGACACTGTCCCTGGACCCGATCAGGGCCCGAAGTTAGATACCCAAATTCAACAGAGTGGTATTTCAAGATTGCCTCCCCACCGAACTGGCGTCCGGAGATCAACAGCTCCCACCTATCCTACACAATTAAATTCGAATACCAATGTCAAGCTATAGTAAAGGTCCCGGGGTCTTTCCGTCCTGCCGCGCGTAACGAGCATCTTTACTCGTACTGCAATTTCGCCGGGCCTGTGGTTGAGACAGTGGGGAAGTCGTTACGCCATTCGTGCAGGTCGGAACTTACCCGACAAGGAATTTCGCTACCTTAGGATGGTTATAGTTACCACCGCCGTTTACTGGCGCTTAAGTTCTCCGCTTCGCCCTCACGGGCTAACAGGTCCCCTTAACGTTCCAGCACCGGGCAGGCGTCAGTCCATATACATCGTCTTACGACTTGGCATGGACCTGTGTTTTTAGTAAACAGTCGCTTCCCCCTGCTCTCTGCGGCCATACCACGCTCCACCCGCACGGGGCTTCACGCGTCCGGCCCCCCTTCTCCCTAAGTTACGGGGGCAATTTGCCGAGTTCCTTAACCACAGTTCACCCGTCGCCTCGGTATTCTCTACCTGACCACCTGTGTCGGTTTGGGGTACGGGCCGCTCGGAACATCGCTAGAGGCTTTTCTCGGCAGCATAGGATCACTGACTTCACCTGATACGGCTCGGCATCACGTCTCACCCTCAATGCGCCACGGATTTACCTATGGCACGGGCTACACGCTTACCCCGGCACAACCACCGGCCGGGCTCAGCTACCTTCCTGCGTCACCCCATCACTAAACTACTACCCAACAGGGCCCCAGACTCCCCAGCTCCTCCCCGAAGGGATCGGCCGGCTCGCGTGGTTAGCATGCTGAGGTTCGTCTTGGGCGTTCCTTCGCGGGTACGGGAATATCAACCCGTTATCCATCGACTACGCCTCTCGGCCTCGCCTTAGGCCCCGACTCACCCAGGGCGGATTAGCCTGGCCCTGGAACCCTTGGTCATCCGGCGGAAGGGGTTCTCACCCTTCATTCGCTACTCATGCCTGCATTCTCACTCGCATGGCGTCCACGGCTGGATCACTCCGCCGCTTCACCCGCCACACGACGCTCCCCTACCCACCCACACACCTGGATGACAACCCAAAGATCATCACCTGGTTAATGTGTGAGTGCCACAGCTTCGGCGGTGTACTTGAGCCCCGCTACATTGTCGGCGCGGACCCACTTGACCAGTGAGCTATTACGCACTCTTTAAAGGATGGCTGCTTCTAAGCCAACCTCCTGGTTGTCCATGCGAACCCACATCCTTTTCCACTTAGCACACGCTTAGGGGCCTTAGCTGGTGATCTGGGCTGTTTCCCTCTCGACTACGAAGCTTATCCCCCGCAGTCTCACTGCCGCGCTCTCACTTACCGGCATTCGGAGTTTGGCTGATTTCAGTAAGCTTGTAGGCCCCCTAGACCATCCAGTGCTCTACCTCCGGCAAGAAACACACGACGCTGCACCTAAATGCATTTCGGGGAGAACCAGCTATCACGGAGTTTGATTGGCCTTTCAC
>NZ_JBFAZH010000018.1:0-20426 GCF_040681735.1 Actinoplanes sp. NPDC051633
CGAGCCCGTCGTGCCGGACCGGCCGATCGAGCACCCGGAGCGCTATGCCGAGGTGGCTCTGACGTCGGCCGCCGACCGCGTGGCCGGCGCGGCCGTCGGCTCTCGCAACGACACGCTCAACAAGGCGGCCTTCGCGATGGGACGGCTGGTCGGCGCGGGCCTGATCGATGCCGCGGAGGTCCGGCGGGAGCTGGAGGCGGCGGCCCGCCGATGCGGGCTGGGCCGGTCGGAGACGCGCCGCACCATCGCCTCCGGGCTGACCGCGGGCGTCCGGGCGCCGATCACCCGAGCCCGGCGCGGAGCCGCCTGACTTGCGCGGGCAGCCGTCTCCGCTCGCGTGGCGGGTCGGCGCGGGAGCGGCGAGGATGGTCCGCGTGACTCCGCTGAAGCCGTACTCCGTCGAGGTCCCCATCCGCGCCGGGCGTGATGCGGTCTGGGCCGCCGCCACACAACCGCCGCTGTTGCGTCAGTGGTTCGGGTGGGACTACGACGGCCTCGATGCCGAGATCCGGCACATCTTCGTGAACGAGGCCACGCTGGTCGCCCCCGAGCGGATGACCTGGGCGGACGGCTCGTATTTCGAGGTCACCGGCGACGACACCAGCAGCGTGGTGCGCGCGGTCCGCGAGGGTCCGGTGCCGGATTACCCGGACGCGTTCGACGCCATCGAGGAGGGCTGGAAGTCGTTCCTCGTCCAGCTGCGTCACCTCCTGGAGCGGCGGCCGGAAGGGGTCCGGCGAACCCTCTATCTAACCGGCGAGACGACCGGCCGGCAGGTTCTCGAGCTGGTCGAGGGCGACTGGCACCGGGTCGGCAAACGGGTCGCGTGGGCGGTGGATGCCGAGGGGTTCCTGGTCGTTGTGTCGGGCAACGTTCCGCTGGACGAGCCCGAGGCGGCCGGCATGCAGATCGTGGTCTCGACCTTCGGCCTGGACGACGAGGCCTTCGCGGTCTGCCGGGACGACTGGGCGAAACGATGGGCGCCGGTCGCCGACGGTGCGAGCCTCGCCACAGCGGAGACGCCGGGCAGCTGATTCAGGACGGGCCGAGATCCGGGTAGCCTGGCGCGTCGAGACGCGGTTGGGGAGGTGCGATGGGTGACTCCCTGGCGGAGCCCGAACGGCTGCGTTCGCTGCACCGGGTCTGCGTCGGCGCGGAGCCCGACGAGGCTTTCGATCGTTTCGCGAGCCTGGTCCGGCACCTCCTCGACGTCCCCGTGGCGCTGGTCTCGCTCGTCGACGACGAGCGGCAGTTCTTCCCCGGGCAGAGCGGCCTCGCCGAGCCGTGGCTCAGCAAGCGCGAGACACCGCTGACCCACTCGTTCTGCCAGTGGGTGGTGCTGGACGGTGAGTCGAAGGTCTACTCGGACGCCCGCGCACACCCACGGGTCCGCGACAACCTCGCGATTCCCGACCTGGGCGTGGTGGCGTACGCGGGCATGCCACTGACCGACGCCGACGGCCGCGTGCTCGGCTCGCTGTGTGCGATCGACACCGAGCCGCGTGAGTGGACCGCGTCGGAGCTGGCGATTCTCGCCGACCTGGCCGCGGCCTGCTCCTCCGAGCTGCGGCTGCGCATCGCGCGCGACCTGGCCGAGGAGGCCCGCCGGACCCTCGAGGCCGCGCACGACCAACTCGGCCTGCTGGCCGAGCTGACCGAGACCCTGGCCGCGACCCTGGACATGGACGAGGCGCTGAGCCGGCTCGCGGCGGCGGTGACGCCCCGCTTCGCCGACTGGTGCCTGATCACCCTGATCGGCGAGGACGGCAGACCGCGGCGGGTGGCGGCGGCGCATCACGATCCGTCGCATGCCGCGGAGACCCTGGAGCTGAGCCGGATCCTCGCCGACCTTCCGGCCCACGACTTCCTGAGCCGCGTCGTCCGCACCGGTCGGCCGGACCGGGGACACACCGCCGCGGTGCGCGACCTCGATCCGCGCGTCGATGAGCTGATCGGCCGGCTGGGCTACGCCGGCCACCTCACGACGCCGATCACCGCCCCCGTCACGTCCCGGGTGCTCGGCGCGATCACGCTGGTCAACAGGCCCTCGCGCGACGCCTTCACGGAGGCGGACGAACGCACCGCCATGGACATCGGCCGCCGCGCCGGGCTGGCCGTCGACAACAGCCGCCTCTACCGGCAGCAGCGGCATGTCGCCGAGGTGCTGCAGCACAGCCTGCTCACCGAGCTGCCCCGGATCGACGGCCTCGAGCTGCACGCCCGATACCTGCCGGCCCAGGCCGGCGCCGCCGTCGGCGGGGACTGGTACGACGCGTTCGTGCAGCCGGACGGCTCGGTGATGCTCGCGGTCGGCGACGTTGCGGGCCATGACATCGAGGCGGCGGCGACGATGGGTCAGCTGCGCAATCTGGTGCGCGGGGACGCGTACGGGCGGGACGACGAGCCCGGTCCGTTGCTCACCCAGCTCGACCTGGCGGCCCGCGGCCTCGGCATGCCGGCCACCGCGAGCATCGTGCTGGCGAAGGCACAGCGGACCGTGGACGGGTGGACCGCCGGCTTTGCGAACGCCGGGCATCCGCCCCCGCTCCTCCTGCGCCCCGACGGCGAGGTGGAGGTGTGGTGGGAGAAGCCGGCGCCGCTGCTCGGGCTGGGCCGTGGCCGCAAGCGGGACACGTACCGCCGGGAGGCGCCGGCCGGCTCGACGCTCCTGCTCTACACCGACGGGCTGGTCGAGCTGCCCGGCCGGGTGATCGACGACGGCATCGAGGCGATCGCCGGCGTTCTGCGCGCCCACGCCGGCGTCCCGGGCGAGGAGTTGTGTGAGCGGCTCATCGAGGCCGCGGCCCGGCGGGCCGACGACATCGCGTTTCTGCTCGTCAAGATCGGTTCCGCAGGGTCATCCACAAGCGACGATTGAGATCTGCGCGATGCGGGTCCGGCCCGCTAGCGTGGTCGCATGTTCGACGGGGATGACCTGGACGCGGCGGAGCGACGGGTGGACGAGTGGGAGACCGGCCTGTCCGAGCGAGCGGCCGCGGCGCGCGAGCTGGCGACCCGGCTGGCCGACCTGAGCGTGTCGGCGAAAAGTTCCGACGGACTGGTCACGGTGCGGGTGAACGCGTCGGGGATGGCCGGTCTCGAGCTGGCCGAGGGCATTCGGCAGCGCCCCGCGACGGAGACCGCGGAGGCGATCATGGCGACGTTGCGCAAGGCGCAGGGAGCGTTGACCGTGGCCGCGACGAGAGTCACGGAGGAGACGGTGGGCGCGGAGTCGGAGACCGGCAAGGCGGTCATCGCGGCGTACCGGGTGCGTCATGGCTGAGCAGTTCCAGGTCCGGCACCAGGACCTGGTCACCCACGCCGCGGCGGTCGGGACGGCGGCGGCGCGGGTGAGCACCGTCGCGCAGGCCGGCGCGGCCGTGCGAGCCGGCAACGAGGCGTACGGCAAGCTCTGCACGATGGTGCCCGCCATGCTGAACGGTCTGCAGGACGTGCTGGTCGAGGGCATCGATTCAGCGGCGGAGTCCCTTCGCGACACCGGCTCGAGGCTGCGCGCCACCGCGGCCGGCTACGAAGCCTCGGACAAGCGCGGCGCCGGCGACCTGCGCTCTCGGCCTCGATGACGAATGGACCGATTTGCTGTTGAAGGGTGTTATGGCATAGGAACTCGTGCATGTCTTCGATCGAGATCGCTCGCGCGTGGTTCGACATGTGCCGGACGGGTGACGTGCAGCGGCTCGCCGAGCTGGCCACCGACGACTACGTCGCGCACGGGCCGGGCGGCACCGGCGACCGGGACACCTTCCTCGATTGGCTGCGGTGGTATCCGGCCGCCTTCACCGAGCAGCTGCCCACCCTCGACGACGTGATCGAGAGCGGCGACCGGCTCGTCGTGCGATACACGATCCGCTCGACCTACCGCGGCGGCTATCTCGATCTGCCGGCGAGCGGTCAGCCGGTCACCGAGACCGGCATCATCATCTTCCGGCTCGTCGGCGGGCGGGTCGCGGAGACCTGGTTCGAGGGCAACGATCTCGAAGTGGCGCAACAACTCGGGGGCCGGATGAGCGTCGCCGAGGACGCCTGAGACGCCTCTGTCGGCAATATGACAGTCCGGCGCGTGACATCGGATCGCCCGGCCGCGCTCTTTCCGGTCCGGACCAGCCCTTGACGGCGGATTTCGTTCAATGTGGATGATCACTTGTCGATTGTGAACGATCACAATATTGCATTAGTGCTGCACAGCGCATTGGGAGGGAATGTTCGCGCGCCGGACACCCGAGGGAAATAAGTCGGAGGTTCAATGGAATCACGGCGCGAATAGCGGAGCCGGCGTGCAACTTGCGCGCGCGGTTCGCCGTGCAAGTTGCACGCATCGCAGCCGCAGGGCCTGCTGATCCAGTGTCGCAACAGCGGTGTTAACGATCGGCTGGATTTCATTCACGCTCGTTTTTGGGATCTCCTCACTACCCCCTTCCAGTCGATCACCGGAGATGAAACTCTTCTAGCCAGCAGTAGCGCCAGCGACACGGACGGTGGTGGTGCAGAATGCGTCCAGACGTTCTCGTCGGTCCGAGCGAGTGGGTGGTCGAGCAGTTCGGCAGCAAGGTTGCCGCCGAAATCTGGACCAGGGTGCCCGAGGCGTTGAGCACGGCGATCGACCGTGAGGTCAACGCGCACCCCCACACGACGCAGACCACGGAACGAGTGCTCGCCAATCCCCGGTGGCCGTTGCCGTACGAAGAGCTCGTGCTCTTTCTCGGCACGCTTCCCGGCGCTGAGATCATCAGCGTTCCCAAGTCTGTCTACCAACTCGTCGTCATCAACGGCCACGTCGTGGTGCCGTGGTGCTACGGCCAGTCCGCGCGCACGTCGATGCGGGACGCGGAGGTCGGCCGGTCGTTCGGTCGGCTGGCGCGCGAGCTGTTGCGCCGCTTCGGCCCTCCGTGGCGGCGGCCGCAGACGGAGGTGCCCCTGCCGCTCGACCACGTGGACGAGCGCGAGGTGGCGAAGATCTGCGCGGCGATCGCGCAAATCACGCCGAAGCCCGAGGTGGTCATCGCGGGGTTCGCCGGCGCACCCAACCTCGGTCTGGTGCGCGCGTGCCTCGGCGAGGTGAAATCCACCGACAACGGGGCGATCAACTGGAGCCACCTGGACGACCTGCCGCTGCCACCGCCGGTCATCCCGCGCCCGCGCCGCATGCAGTTCCCCTAGGGCGCTCACGACACCTAAGCTCGCCGCATGGCGTTGATCCACAAGGCGAGCCTCACCCCTTCGAAGATCGAGCTGCTGGCGGCCTGGTTGCCCGGGAATCCGTGGTATCGGACCGCTACCGGCGAGCTCGCCCGCGTCGCGTCCTACCGTTTCGACGATCCGGCGGGCGAGGTGGGGATCGAGACATTCCTGGTGCGCGCCGGCGACGGCCCGACCTTCCAGGTCCCGCTCACCTACCGGGGCGCGCCTCTCACCGGCGCCGAGCAGTGGTTGGTCGGCACCACCGAGCATTCCGTCCTCGGCACCCGCTGGGTGTACGACGCCTGCGGTGACCCCGTCTACGCCGCCACGCTGGCCCGGGCGATCCTCGCGGACTCGGGCCAGGCGGAGCAGACGATGGAGGTGGACGGGGTCCTCAAGGTCTTCCCGCCGAGCATGACCATCACCAGTAGCGGTGTCCCGGGCGTGGAGGTCCCGGTCGTCGAGCGGGTGCACCGGGTGGGGCCGGGCGACCCCACGATCATCGAGGCGGACGGCGTCGAGCTCGCCGTCGTACGCCGGCTCGGCGAAGACCTGACGCGCGCCGGCGTCATGCTTTCCGGCGCCGTGCTCTCCGGCGCGTGGGCGGACCAGCCCGAGCCGGTCCCGCTCGCCTACGCGTCGGTCGGCTGACCGGCCTCGACCTGCCGCTCGATGCCGTCCAGGATCGTGCTGAGGCCGAACCCGAAATCCACGTCCTCGTCGTACTCGGTGGGGCCGTCGAGGATTCCGGTGTCGAGCAGACGGTGCAGTGCCGGGTGCGTTTCCTGGGTGGTCACGACCCGGAGGATCTCGCCGTAGCGGGCGCTGGTGTCCGCCTCGGGCGCGAGCGTGCCGAGCTCGGAGCTCAGTTGTGCCTCGCCGCGCGCGTACCCGTGCAGCAGTTGAATGATCTGTAGCTTGCGGCCGTCGTGCAGGCCGCTGCCGGCGAGGTTGGCCAGGCCGGCCTCCATCCATCTGAGCTGGGCCGGGCCGGCGGGTGGACCGCTCATCGGCACGCGCAGCAGCCATGGGTGCGCGCGGAGGACGCGGAAGATGGCGCGGGTCCAGGTCTCCAGGCCATCCCGCCAGGAGATCGGATCGGGTTCGGGTGGCTCACGGCCGTTGGCTTCGTCGGCCATGAGCAGCAGCAGGTCGTCCTTGCTCCGGACGTAGCGGTACAGCGACATGGTGGTGAACCCGAGGCGCTCGGCCACCCTGCTCATGGACAGCCCGCCCAGGCCCTCGGCGTCGGCGATCTCGATGCCGGTCCGGACCACGCTGTCCAGCGACAACGCCGGTCGTGGCCCACGCCGGTTGGCATCCCGCGGCTCGTAGAGCACGGCGAGATTGGGCGGCAGCCATGAGATGTCCATCTCCATTGACCACATCCTAAAACCGTGTATAACCTAAACGCATGTGTATGACGTACACGGTTTCGGCGCGCGGCGTGCGCAAGAGCTTCGGCGAGGTCAGTGTCCTGCGCGGCCTCGACCTGGAGGTGGCCGAGGGTGAGGTGTTCGCCCTGCTGGGGCCCAACGGCGCGGGCAAGACGACGGCGGTGCGGATCCTCACCACGCTGTTGCGGCCCGACGCGGGCGCCGCGGCGGTGTGCGGCCACGACGTCGTCCGGTCGCGTCGCGAGGTGCAGCGGCTGATCAGCCTCACCGGCCAGTCCGCGGCGGTCGACGAGCTGCTGACGGGGGAGGAGAACCTTGTCATGCTGGGCCGCCTGCGCCGTCTCGGCCGGCGCGGCGCCCGGCGGCGGGCCGCGGAGTTGCTCGACCAGTTCGAGCTGGCCGAGGCGGGCCGTCGTCGCGTGAGCACGTATTCCGGGGGCATGCGACGCCGGCTCGACCTGGCCGCCGGCATGGTCGTCACGCCGCGCGTGCTGTTCCTCGACGAGCCCACCACCGGGCTCGATCCGCGCAGTCGGCAGACCACCTGGGCGGCGGTGCGCGACCTGGCGACGAGCGGCGTCACGGTCTTCCTGACCACGCAATATCTGGAGGAGGCCGACCAGCTCGCCGATCGGGTCGCGTTCCTCGACCGGGGCGAGATCATCACGACCGGCCATCCGACCCAGCTCAAGGCGCAGCTCTCCGGTGAGCGGGTGGAGTTGCGGATCGGCGCGCCGGCGATGGCCGCGCGGGCCGCCGACCTGCTCGACGCCGGTCCACCCTCGAGCCGCGGCACCCTCACCGTGCACACCGACGGCAGCGCGCGTCAGGTTCGTGAGCTGCTCAATCGCCTGGATGCCGCCGGTGTCGACGTCGAGCACATGACGGTGCACCGGCCGACGCTCGACGACGTCTTCCTGACCATGACGGGAGGATGATCATGCAGGCCGCTCTCGAGGACGCCGGCATCATGATCGGCCGCAGCCTGCGGCACGCCTCGCGAGGCCTCGACACGTTGCTGATCGGCGTCCTGCTCCCGGTGCTCCTCCTACTGCTTTATGTGTACGTGTTCGGCGGCGCGATCGCCCCGGACGGCCGCTACCTCACCTACGTCGTGCCGGGCATCGTGCTGCTCTGCGCCGGTTACGGCGCGGCGGGCATCGCCGTGCCGGTGGCGAACGACATGACCACCGGTGTGATCGACCGGTTCCGCTCGCTGCCGATCCTGCCGTCCGCCGTCCTGATCGGACACATCAGTGCCAGCGTGATCCGCAATCTCTCCTCCACGATGCTGGTGCTGGCGGTGGCGTTCGCGATCGGCTTCCGCCCGGTCGCCGGTCCCGTCGAGTGGCTGATCGCGCTGACCGTGCTGACCCTCTTCATCGTCGCCATGTCGTGGGTGGCAGTCTGCTTCGGGCTGATCGCGAGCTCGGTGGAGAGCGCGTCGTCGTTCAGCTTCGTGATCCTCTTCCTGCCATACCTGAGCAGCGCGTTCGTGCCGGTCGAGACGATGCCGGCGGTGCTGCGCGGCTTCGCCGCTCACCAGCCGCTCACCCCGATGATCGAAACGCTGCGCGGCCTCATGATCGGCACGCCGGTGGCAGGACAGGCGTGGGTCGCGGTGGCGTGGTTCGGTGCGATCCTGATCGTGGGGTATGCGATTGCCGGCCGCCTCTTCGCGCGACGGACCGCCCGATGAGCCGGCTGTTCCGCTCGGTGAGCCGGCGATCAGGAAAGCACTTGGACCCGCACCATCTGCTTCGCAGTGTCCAGTTCGGGCACCTCCCAGGCCTCCGCTCCGCCAGGGTGCAGGAAGAGCAACACGCACCGCGCCACCGGCCGGCCGACCGCGGCCTCCAGCGCGGTGGCATAGGCGGCCATTTGCGGCCGGTAGTAGTCGGTCCGCGCCGAGAGCGCCGACGCCGGAACGGTGTCCGTCTTGTAGTCCACAATGACCAGACCGTCGTCGTCCTCGTAGAGGAGGTCGACGATTCCCTCCAGCACCTTGTCGCCGATCGCCGTGGCCACCCAGGTCTCCCGCCAATGACGGCGCGTGGCCGCACGGCGCACGAGGGGCGAGGCGAGCGCGGCGACGGACAGCATGCCCACCAGGTCGGTGTAGGGGACGACGCCCTCGGCGAGCGCCTGCGCGGCGATCGCGGCGTCCAGCCCATCACCCGTGCCGAGGTCGACGGACTGCAGCACACCGTGCACGGCCCGGCCGATCGCGGTGCCGTAACGGCCCTTGTACCAGGGCGCCAGCTCCAGGTTCCGCGGTCCTTTGGCGAGGCCCGGGTCCATGGTGGTGCTGGGAAAGGTGCCCTCGAGACCGGATGCGGTGACGGCGAAGGACCGCGCCGCGGCCGTGCGCGAGGCCTGCGCCATGGCCGCCCACTGACCCGGAGACGGCGGTGGCGTAGGGACGACACGCGGCGCGGCGGCCCCGAGCTCGGGGCCGTCGTCGGCCGACAGGGAGGTGACCGGTGGGGAGGCGTTCGCCAGCAGCTCGGCGTTCGTCGTGCCGGCGTTGCCCTTGCGGTGCAGCGACACCACCAGGTGGTCACGGGCGCGGGTGCAGGCCACATAGAGCAGGCGCATCTTCTCGTCCTTGCCCATCTGCTCGTCGACCGGTTGCGCGGCGTCGAAATCGGCCGTCTTCACGGTGCTGTGCAGCTTCATGGCGTATCCGCCGTCCCGCGGCCAGAGCACCTGCAGACCCGACGCGGTGTGCTTCACCCGGGTCGTCATGCCGGAGACGATGACCATCGGAAACTCCAGGCCCTTGGCGCTGTGGATGGTCATGATCTTGAGGGTGTCGGCGTCGGTCTCCGGCAGCGCGGCCTCGGCCACCCGCGCGGTGTCACTGCCCTGTCGCGCCGCCCACGCGAGGTACGCCCGCAGACTCCCGTGCTCGGACTCCGACCAGGCCCGAGCCTGGTCCACCACGAAGCGCAGCCGACGCCACACGTCGCGGGTCCGGGGAAAGCCGACCGCCTGCTCGAACATGCGGCGATCTTCGATCAGCCGGGTGAGCACCTCGCCGGGCGACCGCCAGCGGCTCTCGTTGTGCAGCCCGCGCAGATAGTCCAGGGCCGACGCCACCGGATGGCCCACGGAGCCGGAGGCATCCGCGAAGATCGAGAACCGGTTACCGGCCTCCTTCCACGTCCAGAGGTCGTCGTCCCCGCATCCGAACAGGGGCGACCGCAATGCGCTCACCAGCGCCAGCTCGTCGCTCGGGTCGTCGCAGGCGCGAGCCGCGGTGAGCAGGTCCCGGATCTCCCGGGTGCGGTAGACCAGCGAGGTCGCACCGGGGTGATAGCCGATGCCCGCCTCGTCCAGCGCGTTCTCGAGCTGCGGCAGCGACGTCCGCGACGGCACCAGCACAGCGATGTCGCGCAGCTCGATGTCCCGCCAGCCACCGTCGCTGTGCACCTGCCACCGCTGGGCGAGCGCGGTGCGCACGGCGGCGACGACGTCGGCCGCCTCTCGTTCGCGCAGTGTCGTCGCGTTCGGGTTGTCGGTGTGTGCGGCGGTGCCGACCGTGGCGACCGCGGGCCCGCGCGGCGCGGCCGGCCGGGTTGCCGCGAGGGGACGGTAGGGCGGCTGGGAGTCCGGCGAGGCGACGATCAGCCGGCCGAAAACGGTGTTCACCCAGTCGAGGATCGGCGCAGTGGTGCGGAAATTGGCGTCCAGGACGACCTCGCGGCCGAGCGTCCGCTGTGCCTGGAGATAGGTGGCGATGTCGGCGCGCCGGAAGCGGTAGATCGACTGCTTCGGGTCACCGACGAAGAAGAGGCTGCCGCCGGGCACCCGGACATCGGCCCAGTCGTCCTGGATCGCGGCGGCGCCACCGGCGATGCGGACGGCCAGCTCGATCTGGATCGGGTCGGTGTCCTGGAACTCGTCGAGAAGCAGCCGGCGGTATCGCTGCTGCAGACGGTGGCGGACGATCCCGCCGTGCGTGGGCGATCGCACCAGCTCACGAGCCATGACCAGCAGGTCGTGGAACTCGAGCCGGCCCTCGGCGCGCCGGGCCCGAGCGGCTTGGAGCACCTCCGTCGCCACCCGGTGGGCGAGCCTGCGCAGGGTCACGTCGACGATCTGGCTGCGCAGCAGCAGCGCGGCGTCGGCCACCGCCTTGCATTCGGTCCGCAGTTGCCGGGAGCCGTAGGACGACCAGTTCGCCGCGCGTCCACGATGCCAGTTGCGGGTGACCGCGGTGCCGAGCGCGGTGAGTCGCGCGGGGTCGTCGTGCGCCCCGTGCAGCTGCTCGGCCCAGTCGGCCAGAAGCGCCAGGTTGCCCAGCAACGCGTCGCGGTCGTCGGTGCACCCGTCGGCGAGGGCGGCGAGCCGGCGCGCTTCCTGCACGATCGCGGCGACGTCGATGGGTTGCAGGTCCGGGACCGGCGCATGCAGCACACGCGACTCGAGCAGGTCCCAGTTCGCGTTGAAGGTCGCGGCCATCGCCCGCAGGTCGGGCAGCTTGACGCCGCCGGCCAACGCCAGCATCAGCGTGTCGGTGAGCGTCGCATCGTCGAGCATGTCCTCGCGCATGGTGCTCCACCGCGCGTCCGCGTCCACTCCGGAGGCGACCTCGTCGCGGATCTCGAGCAGGGGCGGCAGGCCCGCCTCGATCGGATGCTCGGTGAGGATTCGCTGCGCGAAGGAGTGCAGGGTGCCGATGGCTGCGGTGTCGATCTCGGACAGGGCGTCGCGGGCGGCCGGCTCCACGCGCGCCGAGAACTCCTTGCGCAGACGGTCCCGCAACTCGGCCGCCGCCTTGTCGGTGAAGGTCACGGCCGCGACGTGACGCAGTGGCACTCCGTCGGTGAGCACCACCTCGATGACCCGGTCGACCAGCGATGACGTCTTTCCCGAGCCGGCGCCGGCCTCGACGAACAGCGTCTCGCCGAGGCTGGTCCGGATGGCATCGCGGGCGGGCCGGTCGTTCATGCGCCACCGCCGATCAGCGAGAGGTAGGAGGCAAGCCGCGGATCGTTGCGCTTGCGGTCCCAGCGGTCGCGATGTTCGCCCGCGCCCAAGCCGTCCGGATCGCAGTAGCGGCACGGTATGTGGTCGCCGTAGCCGTCGTCGTCCGGCGGACGGTGCGGGAACAGTCCTCCCGCGATGCGGTCGACGATCACGGTGACGGCGTTCGTGAACGCCACCTCGATGTCGGGTGTGAGCGGCAGCTCGACCCGTTTGCCGGCGTCGCGGTGCACGAACCAGTATTCGGCCGTCACATCCGCGCGCGGCGCGCCGAGGGCCAGCCTGGCGGCCAGACCGTAGACCGGAAGCTGCAGCTTGGCCCCGCCCAGCGTCGGGTCGTCCGGGCCGAGACCGGCGAACGGCTCGGACCGGCCGCTCTTGTAGTCGACGATGACGATCGAATCGCCGGCCCGGTCCACCCGGTCGGCGCTGCCCTTCATCAGCACAATCCGGCCGTCCGGAAGCGGGACCGGCACCGGCGGCCGACCGCCCTGGCCGAACGCGAGTTCGGAGCACACCTGATGGCGCCCGGTCGTGGCACGCAGCTCGTCGTCGGCGGTGAGGAACCCGTCGAGCCGGGACAGCACGGTCGCCAGCTCGCGGCGCCACAGCAGACGGTGGCCGGTCTGCCCACGCATCGAGAGGTCACCGGCCACCTCGATGGCGATGCGCCGCAGGTCCGCACGCTGGCCGGGCGACCAGGGGACGGCGCCGGCCGGCACCGCGCCGCGCGCGTCCTGCTCGGCGAAGAACCGGTCAAGGGCGTGGTGGTAGAGGTTGCCCAGCTCGATCGGGCTGATCGTGAGCTGTTCCTCGAGGGCTTCGACCGGACGCACACGCAGCAGCTTCTCCATCAGATAGCCATGCGGGCACCGGATCCACGCCTCGAGCGAGGTCGGCGAGATGAGCCCGCCGCCCGCCGGGTCCGGCAGATCGTGGCCGGAGAGGTCGCCGTCGAACCGGGTGAGCAGGTCGCTCGCTCGTGCCCGGCGCATCTCGGCGGCGAGCGCGACGATCGGGTCGTCGATCCGCCCGGCCGTCGCCTGCCGGATCCGCCACTCCTGATCGGAGGCGAGCTCGGTCGTCGCGGTCAGCGCGGCGGCGTAGGACGGCAGTTGCTCGGTCACCGTTGCGGGAAGCCAGCGCGACGGCCGGCGTTCGGCGCTGCGGCGCAGGTCCCCGCGGGGATAGGAGGCGACGACGGCCGATGCGACGGCGAACGCCGCCCACACCTGCCGGCGTATGCGGGCGACGCGTTCCGCCGTGGTCGCCAGCTGCCCCGGCACCAGTTCGCGGATCTCGTCCGGCAGCAACGCGTCGACGCCGATCCGGCCGGGCACGATGTCCTCGGCCAGCCCCAGCACGTACGCCTTGTCGACATCCAGGCCGGTGGCCCCGGAGATCGGCGCGACCAGCACGCCGTCGCCGATGCGGCCGTGCGACGGGAGGTCGTCGGCCAGCTCGAGATCGAGCGTGACGTCGAGCAGGCTGAGGTCGGCGGCGGGTTCGACGGTGTCCAGGCCGGCGACCGCGTCGAGGGTACGTGCCACGGCTACTGCCGCGCGCTTCTCCGCCTCGGGCAGCCGTCGCTCCTCCGGTTCGCCGACCAGCGCGGCGTACGTCTGCCGACCCCACTCGGCCAGCGCCGTCCAGGATCGGAGAGACTCCCCGTCGCGCATCCGGTCCTGCAGGTCGGTCACCGCTCGCCGCAGTTCGTCCGCGGAGTCCGCGTCGTGCCGGCCCGCCGCCCGCCGCGCTGCCGCGTAGGCCTTGAGCCGGCTGTCCCAGTCGTCACCCTGAATCACGCCGGCGGCCCGCGAGATGCGTTCCCACCGGGCGGTCGTGCGGGCCTCGGTGTCGGCCAGCACTCCGATCACGTCGGCTCGGCGCCAGTTGTTGCGCGCGGTGGCGAAGAGGTTCGTGAGGACGCGGGCCAGGCGGCGTTCGGCAGTGGGGGTGACGCCGCGGCCGTGCCAGCGGATGCCCGCCGCGCGGAGGTGGTCGGCGAGCAGGCGGGCGTACGGGCGGTCGGCGCCGTGCAGGATCGCGACGCGGTGGGCGGGCGTTTCCCGCAGGTCGGCCATCACCCGGCGGACGATGGCGCGTACCTCGTCGTCGGCATCCGAGGCGCTGATCACCTCGTGGGGCCTGGCCTCCCGTTCCACCGCGCCGATGTCGATCCGGTCGGCGACGCGGTCGAGCATCGCCTGCTCGCTGGGCCGCAGATCTTCGAGGAGAAAGGTCACGACGGCCGGTGGGAGGTCACGGGCGATCGCCCGGAGGTCGACCACGTCGTACCAGTCGGCGGCCAGGGTGTCCTCCACGATGCGGTGGAGGCGGACCAGGTCGGCGCTGATCGGGCCGGCGGCGGCGATCTTGTCCAAGCCCGGTTCGTCGACCTCGCGGAGCTGCGTGTGGGCGGCGGCGAGGGCGCGCACCGTTGCCGGGTGCCCGGCAACCGGCCCGAAGTGACCGGGATCGATCTGCAGGGCCCGCCGCCAGGCCGCGGCCAGCACCGGCCGGGTGGCCGGGCGCCGTCCGCTGCCGGCCATCACCGGCGCCCCGATCCGCTCCGCCAGGCGGTCGACGGTGAGCACGTCGAGCACCGCAATGCCCGGGCCGCCGCCGACGCCGTGCGCCAGCGCGCGGCGGACATGGGTGCCGGTCAAGTTCGTCCGGACCAGGACGGTGACCGGTGCCATCGGATCGTCCCGCTTGAGCGCGGCGACGGCGGAACGCAGTGCCCCGTACGCGAGCCGCCCATGATCGGTCCAGTCCGTCGACACCGTTTCGACGCTAGGGTTCAAGGGGTGTGAGCAGGCGTTTTCCCCGGAACCGAACCCGAGCGCCACTCACTTTGGGAGAATCGCGCGATGCTTGCTGACTTCGATCGATATCCGTTGTTGTTCGGCCCTTCGCCGGTGCATCGGCTCGACCGGCTGACTCGGCATCTCGGCGGCGCGCAGCTGTGGGCCAAGCGGGAGGACTGCAACTCCGGCATCGCGTACGGCGGCAACAAGACGCGCAAGCTGGAGTATCTGGTCGCGGACGCGCTCGCCCAGGGATGCGACACGTTGGTCTCGATCGGCGGCGTGCAGTCCAACCACACGAGGCAGGTCGCGGCGGTGGCGGCGTACGCGGGGTTGAAGTGCGTGCTCGTGCAGGAGAGCTGGGTCGACTGGCCGGACAGCGTCTACGACAAGGTCGGCAACATCCTGCTCAGCCGGCTGGCCGGCGCCGATGTGCGGCTGGTCAAGGCGGGCTTCGGCATCGGGTTCAAGGAGAGCTGGGACGCCGCGATCGCCGATGTGGAGGCGGGCGGCGGGAAGCCGTACGCGATCCCGGCCGGAGCATCCGACCACCGGCTCGGCGGCCTGGGCTTCGCGGGCTGGGCCGGTGAGGTCGAGCAGCAGGAGCGTGAGCTGGGCGTCTTCTTCGACACGATCGTCGTCTGCTCGGTCACCGGCAGCACCCAGGCCGGGATGATCGCCGGGTTCGCCGGGCAGGAGAAGCCCCGCCGGGTGCTCGGCATCGACGGCTCGGCCAAGCCCGCCGAGACCTGGGATCAGGTGGCCCGCATCGCGCGCAACACGGCCGCCCTCATCGGGCTCGACCGCGACCTGCGCGACGACGAGATCCTGCTGGACGAGCGATACCACGCCGGCATCTACGGGATCCCCGACGAGCAGACACTGGACGCGATGCGGCTGGCCGCGCGAACGGAGGGCATGATCACCGACCCGGTCTACGAGGGCAAGTCGATGGCCGGCATGGTCGATCTGATCACGCGGGGCGAGATCGACAAGAGTTCGAACGTCCTGTACGCCCATCTGGGCGGGCAGCCGGCGCTCAACGCCTACAGCGCGCTGTTCTGATGGCGGACGCCTATGTGGTGACCGGCGGCGGGCAGGGTGTCGGCCGGGCGATCGTGGAACGCCTGGCCGGTGCGGGAAACAAGGTCGTGGCGATCGAGTTCGACGAAAAGGGCCTGGACTGGGCCTCCGGCGACATCGTGCCGGTCATCGGCGACGCCTCCGATGCGCTGATCGCGGAGCTGGCGGTGGACGCGGCCGGCTCGGAGCTGCGCGGGTGGGTGAACAACGCGGCGGTCTTCCACGACGCGTGGCTGCACGAGGACGCGCACCGCACCCTCGAGCTGATCGACCTCAATCTGGCGCCGGTGGCGGTCGGTTGTGCGGCGGCGATCCGGGCGTTCCGCGAGCTCTCCCGGCCGGGCGCGATCGTCAACGTCTCGTCCCATCAGGCTCAGCGGCCGGTCCGCGGGGCGCTGCCATACGCCACGGCCAAGGCCGCAATCGAGGGCATGACCAGGGCGTTGGCGGTCGACTACGGACCGGCGGGGATCCGCGTCAACGCCGTGGCCCTCGGCTCGATCGCCACCGAGCGCTCCGACGCGCACCTGGCCGCGCTGGACGATCGCGAGGCGTTCGAGCGGGAGATCAGGCTGCTGCAGCCGCTCGGCCGGATGGGCGGGGTGGACGAGGTGGCAGACGTCGTCGCCTTCTTGCTCTCGGACGCGGCATCCTTCGTCAACGGCGCGGTCATTCCGGTCGACGGAGGCCGCTCGGCCGTCGGCCGCGACCCGGAGGAGCGAGACCCGGCGAGCTGAGGGATTGATGTTGCGGGCCGGGTGTGCGGACCGGGGGAAGCGCGACACCGGCGCCGTTGCGCCTCCCCGCTGGTTGCGGTCGCTCGGGCGCGGGTGAGCGGGGTGGCTGCGGGGATCGGCTAGCCTTCGGGGAATGGAGTCGGCCCTTGTCATTCGGGATCGGGCTGTCTCCGTCGCCGATTATCTGCTCGCCGTGCGGGCGCTCATGGATCGGCCGGCGCGCACCGTCCCCGGCGACACGCTCTGGACCGCCGCGCTGCCTGTGCATCCGGCCTGTCAGGTGGGGCCCACCGCCGATCAAACTTCGTGGCTGCGGGTCGGTCTGCCCGACCTGCCCGGCCCGATCGAGGTGCCCGCCGAGCTGCGAGACTCCTTCGATCGCAACGACGCCGACGACGCCCTGCTCGAGCAGTGGAAGAACGAGCACTGGCGGGCCTGGGTGGAGGAGACCGCCGCGGCGGAGAAGACCCGGGCGCTGCATCGGCAGCTGTTCGACCTGATGCACCTGCTCGACATGAGCGCCGCCAGCACGGAGCTGGTCTGGGGCCACGGCGTGCTGGAAACCGTGATCGCCGGGCAGAAGGTGCGCTATCCGCTGGTCGCGACGCCGGTGATGATCGAGTACGAGCCGGATCGTTCGGTGATCTCCGTGTCGCCCGCCGGGCCGTCGCGGCTGCAGACCGACGCGTTGGCCGGGCTGGATGAGCGCTACCTCGCACAGCTGCTCGCGCTTGCCGGCCCGGCCGGCGTGATCGAGGCCGACCTGTGGAACGACCTAGACCGGCGGGAGTTCTTCGAGCGAGCCCTCGGCCGCCTCGGCTACGACCGAATCATTATTGATCCCGATAAATCGGACGGAAGCGTGTTGAGCGCCGGTGGTGACCGGCGGCCGCACATTGTGGACACCCGGGTGTTGTTCGCCCGGCCCAGGCAGCGGCAACTTCGCGGGTTTCTGGAGAACTTCCGGGAGCGGCTGCTCGCCGGGGACACCGCCGCCGTCGGGTCGCTCGCCGCCATCGTCGCGCACGAGCCCAGCAAGCTCGTGATGCCCGACGACCGGCCCGAGGACTGGGAGCGCGTCGGTGAGCGCCTGCTCATGCCGCTGCCCACCAACGAGGCCCAGGAGTCGATCGCCCGGCGGCTCGCCCAGCACCGCAACGTCGCCGTTCAGGGCCCGCCCGGCACCGGCAAGACGCACACCATCCGCAACCTGATCTGCCACCTGATGGCCAACGGCAAGCGGGTCCTCGTCGTCGCCCAGAAGGAAGACCCGCTGCGGGTGTTGCGCGACGGCCTCCCCGAGGGCATCCGCGCCCTCTGCCTCGCCGTCCTCGGCCGCACCACCGACCAGCTCGTGCAGCTCCAGCTCGCCGCCCGCGAGCTCTCCGACCGGGCCGCCACGCTGGACAAACGCGCCGAGGCGGCACGCGTCGAGCGGCTCACCCGGCGGCTCGAGGACGCCGAGAACGAGCTCGCCGAGGCGCTCGCCGGGCTGCGCGCGATCGCCGAGAACGAAGCGGCCACGTACCGGATAGACGGTGTTGATCTGTCGCCCGCCGAGGTCGGGGCCTGGCTGCGGGAACGCGCGGCCGCGCACGGCGGCATCCCGGACGCCGTCTCGACGCAGCCGCCGCTGAGCACCGACGAGTTCGCGACGCTGCTCGACCTGGCCGCACGGCTCGATCCGAAGGACCGGGCCGCCGCGCTGCGCCCGCAGCCGGACGTCTCGGATCTGCCGGACGCGGCCGAGGCGGCCCGGGCCAGGGAGTTCGCGCGGGTCAGGCAGGGCGAGGTGGAGAGCTTCGAGGCGCGCGGCCTCGACCCCGATGCGGTACGCGCGCTCGGCCGGGACGCGTACGCGGATCTGCTGAACGACCTGCACGAAGCGGTCCAGTGGCTGCACCGCCGCGAGGGGTCGTGGACCGACCGGCTCGGCCGCCTCCTCGAGGACCCGCACTGGCAGCGACTCTGGTCCGACCACCGTGCCGCCACCGAGGCTCTGCTCGGCGAGATGGCCGAGCTCACCCGCACGCTGGCCGGCCACCGGGTCAGGATTCCGGACCAGTACGCCGCCGAGCCGAAACGGCTGATGGGCAGCCTCGCCGAGGTTCGCCAACGCTTCGCCTCCGGGCGGGGCATCAGCCGGCTCATGCAACCCGGCCTGCACAAGCTCGCCGACGAGGTGCGGGTCGACGACGAGCCGCTGCGCACGACCGACGACGTCGACCTGGCGACCGCGTTCGTGAAGAGGGCGCAGGCGCGACGCCGGCTGGCCGATCACTGGTCGGAGTGGTTCGAGCGGCTGGAGATTCCGGCGCAGGGGCCGGATCCGCAGGCGTGGGCGGGTGCGCTGCTGGCGGATGCGGCGCAGTCACTCGACTGGGATACCAAGCACTGGCCGGATCTGTCCGATCGGCTTCGTCTGCTCGTACCCCAGGAGGACCTTGATCTGGACGCCGCGCGACTCCGAGCCGTCGAGGATTTGCTAAGCGCGGGACCGGCGGTCTTCGACTGGGATGAAGCGAGCAAAAAGGACAGCGACGTCGCGGAGAGACTGGCGCGCCGGCCGCATCTTCTTCAGGCGTGGCGCGACCTCGGCGCGTGGGACGAGGCGAAGGCCGAGGTGCAGCGGCTGATCGGCACGAAACCCGACGTCGAGCGCTACATCGAGCTGCGGAACCGGCTGGCCACCGAGGCGCCGGAGTGGGCGGACATGATCGAGGCCGGCGAGGTGCCCGCGGTGTCCGGCGAGGCGTGCGCCCGGGCGTGGGCGTGGCGGCGGGCGCAGACGTGGTTCGACGCGGTGGTCGGCAGTGTGGATCCGGCCGTGCTGATGCGGCGGGTCGAGCTGGCGCGGGAGAAGATCCGCGGGCTGACCGGCGATCTCGTGGTGGCGTCGGCGTGGCTGGAGGTGTCGCGGGCGCTCGACGACCGGCGGCGGGCGGCGCTGGCCGACTGGACCACCGCGCTGCGCAAGATCGGCAAGGGCACCGGACGGAACGCGGCGGCGTGGCAGGCGCATGCCCAGCGGGCGATGGAGTCGGCGGTCGAGGCCGTGCCGGTCTGGGTCATGTCAGTGGACCGGGCCATCGAACAGTTCGCCGGGGGAGCGCACTTCGACGTCGTGATCGTCGACGAGGCGTCGCAGGCGGATCTCTTCGCGCTGCCGGTGCTGGCGCTGGCCGAGCGGGCCGTCGTGGTCGGCGACGATCAGCAGATCGGGCCGCAGCTCGGGTTCGTCGGGTCGGTGACCGGCCTGATCCACAGCCACCTCAAGGAGGTGCCGTCGGCCGAGCACTTCGACCCGGAGTCGTCGCTCTACGACCACGCTGTGCGGCGGTCGCCGGAGCGGATCCTGCTCACCGAACACTTCCGGTGCGTACCCCAGATCATCGAGTTCTCGTCGAAGCACTACTACGACGGCAAGATCATGCCGCTGCGCGCGGACCGGCCGTCGCTGGCGCCGATCCGGTCGGTGTTCCTCGCCGAGGGCACCCGGCAGCCGCTGGCGCCCTATGGGGACGTCAACCTGGCCGAGGCGGACGCGCTGGTCGAGCAGGTGACGGCGATCGTGGCGGACCCGTCCTATCGCGGGAAGACGCTGGGCGTGATCAGCCTGCTGTCGACGAGCGGGCAGGCGGCGCTGCTGCTGGAGCGGATCCGCGAGGCGATCGGCGAGGACGAGATGGAGGCGCGGCGGCTGCGGGTCGGCGACGCGTACACGTTCCAGGGCGACGAGCGCGACGTGGTGCTGGTGTCCATGGTGGTCTCGGCGCGCGACGGCCGGGTTTCCGCCTTCACCAAGCGTGAGTATCACCGCCGGATCAACGTCGCCGCTTCGCGAGCGCGCGACCAGCTGTGGATCTTCCACTCGGTGCAGCCGGCCGATCTCCTGGCCGACGACGCGCGGTCGTTGCTGCTGAGGTACGAGCCGGCGGCGGTGCCCAAGGCCGAGAGCCCGCAGAACGACTTCGAGCGGGACGTCTACCGCAGGCTCACGGACAAGGGCTTCCGGCCGACGCCACAGTTCCGGATCGGCACTTACCGGATCGACTTCGTCCTCAACGCCCCCGACGGCCGGCGGCTCGCGATCGAGTGCGATGGCGACGCGTTCCTCGGGCCGGAGCAGTGGGAGAGCGACATGCGCCGGCAGGCGGTGCTGGAGCGCGTCGGCAACTGCGTCTTCGTGCGGATCCGCGGCAGCGTCT
>NZ_JBFAZH010000019.1:0-20092 GCF_040681735.1 Actinoplanes sp. NPDC051633
GCCGAACGCCGCCGCGGCGTGGGCCGGGAGGCCGACGGATTCGCGCTGCTCTGGCTCGGCGCCGACGGCCTGGGCCTGGCCATCGACATCGGCGGCACGCTGATGCGGGGCGCCCGCGGCGGCGCCGGCGAGATCGGTTACATGCCGCTCTACGCGCCCGACTCGGCCAGCCACAGCAAGATCGCGCTGCAGGACCTGGTCGGCGGCTCGGCGGTGCTGACGCTGGCCGGGGATCACGGCATCCCGGGCGCGACGCCCCCCGAGGCAGTGGCGGCCGCGGCCGCGGACCCGACCCGCCACGCGGCGTTCTTCACCCAGCTCGCCGACCGGGTGTCGGTCGGGCTGGCCGCGGTGATCGCGGTCCTGGACCCGACCATGGTGGTGCTGGCCGGCGAGGTGGCGCAGGCGGGCGGCGAGCCGCTCCGCGAGGCCGTGGCGGCGGCGATGGGCCGCAACGCGCCGCTGCAGGCGACGATCGAGCTGACCTCGCTGCAGGACGACGCGGTGCTCCAGGGCGCTCAGGACGCGGGCTTGACGACGATCCGAGAGACGCTGCTGGCGCAGATCGCAGACACGTAAACCCATGCGAAGGCTACGAGCCATCCGGCCCACAACCGCAGGCACCGAGTCCCACCCCCCACAGACGCGACCCAGTCGGTGGTCCGGCCGGCCGCCGCGGCCACGCCCCACAAAGTGGTAGCGCAAGAGCCCATCGGGCGCCACGAAGGCCTCGTGGGCTACCACTTCTTGCTTGCCACCACGGCCCGCGACCCGCAGTGGTAGCTCCCGCGGCGATCCGGCCGGGCGGAAGCCTCGTGGGCTACCGGTTTGCGTCAGCGGCGTAGGAGGGCGGTGATCTCCGCCGCGGCGGCCACCGCCATGGCGGCCACCAGCGGGATCAGGCCGCCGATCGCGGTGTAGAGCAGCAGGAGCACCGGTGCCGCGAAGCTCGCGTAGGCCGCGAAGGCCAGCCTTCGGTCGTTCGCGCGCAGGCGGGCCAGCGCGACCGATCTCGGCTCGGTCAGTCTGCGGGAGAGCCAGATCGGCACCGCCGCGCAGAGGATCACGCCGATCAGGGCGGCCCACACCCGCGAGGCGCCCGGGCTGGCCGTCGCCATCAGCGCGGTGAGCAGCGCCGCAATCAGCACGCCGTTGCTGCCGTAGAGCACCGCCTGCCGGATCGCGCCCGCCGAGTCCGCGGACGGATCCAGCACCGGGCCGGTCGGGCGGCTCACCGGAATCGGCTCCCAGGTCTCGGCGCGCGCCGCGACCGTCGGGTCGTAAGCGGCGGGTTCGGGCTCGGGCCGGTCCGGCGCCGGGTACGCCCGCGGGAACTCCTTCGCGTCCGAGGCCGCCGCCCACGGGTCCGCCGGCGGCGCGGCCTCGACCGTGCCGAGCGCCGCGTCGTCGGCCAGCCCCTCGAGGGCTGCCGCCCAGCGGCGGCGTTCCAGGCGCACGATGCCGACGTCGCGCTGGGCGTCACCGATGCGTTCGTCCAGGTCGAGTGCCTCCGCATAGGCGCGCTGGGCCAGGTCGAAGAGCCGCAGCCGGGCCGCGACGACGGCCAGCACCAGGTGCGCCTCGGCCTCGGCGGGTGCGGCCCGCACGCCGTTCCAAGCGGCGTTCAGCGCGTCCTGGCCGTTGCGCGACTCGCTGAGCAGCGCCGCGCCGGTGCGTTGCGCGTACGGATCGGCCGGCCACCGGGTCAGGATCTCCGTCGCCACTCCGGCGGCCTCACCGAACCTGCGGTTATCGGCCAGCGCCATGGCTCGTACCACCAAAGCTGTGAGCTCGGACGACGCGGCCGTGACCGCGCGATCGGCCGCGACCAGCGCCTCGGCCGGCTGCTCCGCGGCCAGATGGACGCGCGCCAGCGTGGCCAGCAGACCCACGTCGGCCGGCGCCGCCTCGAGACCGGCCGCGAGCTCGGCGGCGGCATCGTCGTAACGGCCCAGGCCGGCGAAGAGGAGAGCGCGCTGGCGATACTCCTCAGGGGTCGTCTCCGGGTCGGTCACGCACCGAGCGTAGGTGACCCCGTCATAGATGACTCGCCCTGGGGCTCCTGCTCGATGACCAGGGCGACAGCGGTGGCGGCGAGACCCTCGCCACGGCCGGTGAGACCGAGGCCGTCGGTGGTGGTGCCGGAAACGCTGACCGGAGCCGTCGCGGCCCGGGACAGGGCTCGCTCCGCTTCGCCCCGGCGGAGGCCGATCTTGGGGTGGTTGCCGATCACCTGGACAGACACGTTGAGTACGCGAAAGCCGGCCTTGCCCAGTCGCCGAGCCGCCTCGTTCAGCAGGGTCACACCCGAGGCGCCGGCCCACTCCGGCCGGCCGGTCCCGAAGTTGCTGCCGAGATCCCCCAGGCCGGCCGCCGCGAAGAGCGCATCGCAGGCGGCGTGCGCGGCGACGTCGCCGTCGGAGTGCCCCGCCAGCCCGACCTCTCCGGGCCAGTGCAGCCCGGCGACCCAGCACTCCTGCCCGTCCTGGAAGGCGTGCACGTCGGTGCCCATGCCGACTCGCGGGAAGATCACGCCGCCACCTTACGCGCGCCGCCGCCTCCCCCACCCCGGCACTGGGTGGGCAGCAAAGTAGCACTCACGACCGACAAGTTCCGGGGTTGTCCACAGGCGGTCAGTCCGCGTGCAGCAGCGCCTCGGCCAGGATCAGGTCCAGGGGCCGGGTGATCTTCAAGGCGAACTCCGAACCCGGGACGCAGACGACGGGGACGCCCATCTTCTCGGCCAGGCCGGCGTCGTCGGTGAGAGCGTCGGCGGCGGCCGCATGAGCCGCGACCAGCACATCCCGCCGGAACCCCTGCGGCGTCTGCACCACTCGCAGGACAGACCGGTCGACCGTCCCGAGCACGAGCTCGCCAGGGCCGACTTCCTTGATCGTGTCCACCACCGGCAGGGTAGGGATCACCGCGGGGTGGCCGCCTCGGACCGCGGCCGCCACCGACTCGATCAACGCCGGCGGGGTCAGCGCCCGGGCCGCATCGTGGACCAGAACGATCTCCACGTCGGGAGGGACCGCCGCCAGGGCCAGGGCCACCGACTCCTGGCGCTGCGCGCCGCCGGCCACCACCGTCACCGGGGCGATCGGCTCGAGCAGCTCCCGGACCGCCGGGACGTCCGCCGCCGGGGCGGCGACCACGATCACGCGCACCGAGGGAGCGGCCGCCACCCGGCGCACCGCGTGCACCAGCAGGGGCTCACCGGCAAGGAGCCGGAGCGCTTTCGGACCCCCCGGCCCTAATCGCACCCCGGCGCCGGCCGCCGGAACGAGGACCGCGACGTCACCGGAGAGCATTGAGCTGCGCGGTCACGTCGCGGTCCTTCTCAGATGGAGCGCTGTGGAGGGATGGTTGGTGCGATCAGGCCTCGGTGAGGACCTTGTCGAGAAGAACTTCCGCCTCATCCTTCGTACTCTTCTCAGCGAGGGCCACCTCGCCGACAAGGATGTCGCGGGCCTTGGCGAGCATTCGCTTCTCCCCGGCCGAAAGACCACGCTCACGCTCGCGACGCCAGAGGTCACGAACGACTTCGGCAACCTTGAGCGGGTTACCGGAGGCAAGCTTCTCGAGATTCGCCTTGTAACGCCGTGACCAGTTGGTCGGCTCCTCGGTGTGCGGAGCGCGGAGGACGTCGAAGACCTTGCCCAGGCCTTCCTCGCCGACCACTTCGCGCACGCCGACGATCTCGGCGTTCTCAGCGGGCACACGGACCGTCAGGTCGCCCTGGGCGACCCGGAGGACGAGGTACTGCTTTTCCACGCCCTTTATCGTTCTAGTCTCGATTGCCTCGATGAGTGCGGCCCCGTGGTGGGGGTAAACAACGGTCTCGCCGACACTGAAAACCATAGGTTCGAAACCCCTTTCGCTGTGTCTAGGGTAACACGCTCAGCCAGCGTTGTCTCACCCAGCCCGTGACTGTTAGTGCAGCTCAGAGGCCCTGTGACGGGCCTTTCTACCGCTTGACATGCGGACGTCGAGCTGCCTCAGTGACACAGCGTGAGTATGGCGTCACGACTCCGGAGACCGAGTCGTAAATGTCGGAACAGCTACCTTTGCGAGGTCCAGCTTATCGCTCCGGTCGCGAATCGAACACTACTGGCGGTCCGGCCATCCGTGAGAGAGGCTACTGAAGAGCCTTCAACGACGCTTCTGGTCGGTGTGGGGGGAGGGTGAGTTGTGGGCAGATTCAGCGACGACGGCGGCGATCGCCCCAATGACGGCGATCAATCCAACGACCTCCCCGAGCTGCCCGAGGAGTGGGGCGTCATCGTCATCCCCGACGATCTCTCCGAGCTTGCCGACGAGGTCAGAGCCGTGCGCGCCGAGCTCGCCGTGTCGGCGCCGCAGACGCGATGGGAGCGCTTCAGGGCGCGGCCCGCGGTCCGCCGCGTGCGCCGGATCGCCGGCGCCGGCCTTCGCGCCCCCGTGCTGATCATCTCGATGGCGCTGCTCGTCACGGTGGCGAGCCTCTTCGCCTCGACATGGTCGGGGCCCTCCCGCTCGCCGGCGACCCAGCGCACGGCGAACAGCACGGCCGCGCCCACCGGCCGGCTCCCGGCGCTCGATCTGCTCGGCTCCGACGGCCAGATCGTCGCTCTGAGTGCTCAGCTACCGGCGGTCATCTTGATGGTCGACGGTTGTTCCTGTGCCCAGCTCGTCAAGGACGCCCTGGCAGCGGTGCGGCCGGAGGTCGCGGTGGTCACCGTCACGTCCGGGCGCCCGTCGGCCGGGACGGCGCCGCCGACCGGGGCGACCCCGCAGGCGCAGGGCAAGACGCTCCGCGAGCTGCGCGACCCCACGGGCGGGCTTCGCGACTTCCTCAACCTCGCGGCGCCCGACGGCACGGCGGCCGCGGTCCTGGTCAGGCGCGGCGGCGAGATCGTCCGCACCGAGACCCGCGCCTTCTCGTTCGACGCCCTCTCAGCGGACCTCGCAAAGCTTTAGGCCGTGTTTCGTAGTCCGACCGGGGCTGCGGCGTGGCCCAGAGCGCGCCTGGCAGCGGCCGCGAGGCGCCCAAATACAACCCGGTATTAGGGCGCGTCGCGCCCGATGCCAGCCACACTCTGGACCTCGCCTCGCACTCGGCCGGACTACGAAACACGGCCTAGTTGCGGTTGGTGCGCCGCAGCTGCCAGCGGAAAACGGCGGTGCCCGCGTTCTCCTCGGGCGTGACCTGCAGGTAGAACTTCGTGGCCAGACCGACCTCGATGGTGTGCCGAGCCGGCTTGTCCACGCACGGCACCGCGAGCCCCGAGTCGTTGCCGCCGGCGCTGACCCGCACCCGCACGTGACCCGCGCCGACACAGATCATCGACAGCGCGTAGAAGCCGCTCTCGACGGGATTGCTCCGCTCGGCCGCCAAGTCGCCGCGCAGCACGATCGTCTCGGCGTCGGCCTGCAGCGGCTGGTCGGGCAGCACCTGCTCGGCCGTCTCCTGCCAGGCCGCCAGCCGCGGATCGGTCCCCGTCTCCGGGGCCGACCGAACGAACCACACGCCGCCACCGGCGAGCAGCAGCCCGGTCAACGTGTAGAGCACGACACCGCGGCTGCGCTCTTCAGTCACGCCGCAAGCGTAGGGCCTTCCAGAAGCGTGCCGTACAGGGTCAGCCCGGGACCGAAGGCGAGCATCACCACGCGATGCGGCGGGCGTTCGAGCTTGCGGAGCGCGTCCAGCACCAGCAGCACGGTCGGTGACGAGCAATTTCCGTACGCGGACAACACGCCCCGGGACGCGGCCAGCGCGTCGTCGGCCAGGCCCAGCTGCTCGCCGACCACGTCCAGGATCTTGGGGCCGCCCGGGTGCACCGCCCAGCCGTCCACGTCGCCGATCGTCAGGCCGTGCCGCGACAGCAGGTCGTCGATCATCTTGCGCACGTGCAGCGCGAGCACCGACGGCACCTGCGGCGACAGGCCCATCCGGAAGCCCAGGTCGGTGACCTCCCAGGTCATGTGGTCGGCCGTGGTCGTGTCGGTGACCGCGCAGACCTCCTTGACCGCGTACCCGGACGATCCCGGAGTGACCACGACGGCGGCCGCGGCGTCCGAGAACAGCGCGTGCGACACGATCTGCTGGATGTCGGCGCGGGCGCCGGCCGGCTGCAGGTGCAGGCTGGTCAGCTCGGCGCAGAGCAGCAGCGCCGGCCGCTCGCGGGCGACCACGAAGTCGGACACCGCCCCGAGCGAGGGCAACGCGGCGTAACAGCCCATGTGGCCGACGAAGAGACGCTGCACGGTGGGTGACATGCCGAGGTCACGCGCGAGCAGGATGTCCAGGCCCGGAGTCGCGTACCCGGTGCACGAGCAGACCGCGAACAGTCCGATCTCGTCCGCGCTCAGCCCCGCGTCGGTCAGCGCCCGGCCCACCGCCTCCTTGCCCAGCGGCACCGCCTCGACCTGGAAGCGGCGCATCCGGCGCTCGGTCGACCAGTCCGACACGTCCTCGAGCAGCGGGCTGACCGCGGCCTGCCGGGTACGCACGCCCGAGTTGGCGAAGATCCGCTTCGCCAGCCCGCGCCGGCCGCCCTCGTAGTGCCGGTCGAAATAGCCCTCCCAGAGGTCGTCCTGCGCGGCCTGCGGCGGAAAGGCCGTGCCGATGCCCGTGACGGATGCGGTCACCATCGCGGAGCCGACCCCTCGGAATCGGGGTCGCCGCCGATGGCGGCCACCCCGAGCCAGTCCGCGCAGACGTCCGAGGTGGCCGGCTGCAACGAGCCGGCGCGGGCGTCGCGGTAGAGCCGTTCCAGCGGGTGGCCACGGCGCATCGCCGACGTGCCGGCCGCCTCCAGCATCGAGGCGGCGACGTCGGCGGCCGTCGTGCCGGCGAGCAGCTTGGCCCGCCAGACCCACCGGTTGGTCTCGTCCTCGCCGGGCCGCTCGTCGACCCGGCGGGCGGCCTCCATCACCGCCAGGTGAGCCGCCGCGACCTGGGCGTCGGCCCGGCCGAGGCGGGCGCGGACCGCGGGCAGGTGGCCGAGCTTGCGAGCGTTCACGTGCTCGACCGCCGCATCGACCGAGGACCGGGCCACACCGGTGTAGACCGCGGCGTAGCTGGCGACCATCCAGTGCGGCGAGAGCTGGGCCACCACCAGCGCGAGCCCCTCCACCCCGCCGAGCAGCGCACCCTCCGGAACGGTCACGTCCAGGTGCAGGTCGTTGGAGCCGGTGGCCCGCATGCCGAGCGCATCCCAGGTCTCCTCCACCCGCAGACCCTCGCCGGGCGGCACGATGAACTGGCTGACCTGCGACGGGTCGTCGGCCTTCCGGGCGGCGACCAGGTAACCGTCGGCGTGCCCGGCGCCGGAGCAGAAGGTCTTGCTGCCCTTGATGTGGAAGCCGCCGTCGACCGGCTCGTAGACCGTGCTGATCTGGGAGAGCCTCGAGCCGGCGCCGCGCTCGCTCATCGCAACCGCATACCAGCTGCCCTCGGCGGCCGCCGTCAGGTACTCGTCCCGGGCGGCCAGCGCGGACGGCGGCAGACCGAGGGCGTCGGCGAGCTCGTCGGTCACCGCAGCCAGCGCGCCCGTCACCGAGGCGTGCATGTTGAAGATCAGGGCGGTGGCGCCGTTGCCGCGGGCCAGCTCGTACGCGACCGACGCGTACTCCGCGAAACCCGCGCCCGCACCACCCAGCCGGCGGGGCGCCATCAGTCCGAACAGGCCCGCCGACCGCAGGTCGGCGAAGTCCTCGGCCGGGAACACGCCGGCCCGGTCGTGCTCCTCGGCACGGGCCGCGAACCGGGGCGCCAGCCGCCGGGCCTCGTCGATCATGTGCGCTCCTTGCGTCCGATCCCCTGGTAAAGCACGGCCTTCGAACAGGTGGGCACCACCCGGCCGAGCGGTCGCCCGTCGGCCGGCCCCGGCAGGACCAGCCAGCGCACCAACCCGCTCAGTGTCGGACGGATCCCGCGCACTCGCAGCTTGACGCCGTGCCGCGCGAATTGACCCGTCAGTTCGCCCGGATCGACGAACAGCGCCGGATCGTGAATGCCGAGCGGCGCGATTCTCAGCTTCTCCCCGGCAGTGACGGTGATGAACTTCCCGAGCGCCGTCCGGTTAACCGTGTCGAGCACCACCATGCCCCCGGGCCGCAGCACCCGGCACAGCTCGGCGACCGTGCCCGGCAGATCGGCGACGTGCTCGAGGATCTCGCCGGCCACCACCACATCGGCGCAGCCGTCGCCGATCGGCAGGGCGGTCACGTCACCGCCGACCGGGGTTACGCCGCGCCGGGCGGCCTGCTCCAGGCCGGACCGCTGCAGGTCGACGCCGACATGCCGATAGCCGAGGTGGCGGACGTGCGGGGCGAGGAGTCCGGCGCCGCAGCCGGCGTCGATCAGCACCGCCCCGGAGCGGGATGCCTCGGGTACGAGGGCCCCGCGCGCCGCCGCCAGCCAGTGCAGGATCTCGAAGGTCCCGCCCGGCCGCCACCACTCCCCGGCCAGGTCGTCGTACTGACGCGGGTCATTGCGTACGCCGAGCATGTGATCGAGCGTGGCACGCGGGCGGCTGAACCACCACACTGCTCTCATGTCCCGCGCCCTGGCCCTGCTGAAGTCGTCGCATCCCGAGCCGGGCGGGGCGGTGACCTTGGCGATGACCCTGCTCGCGGTGGGTGTGGGACATCGCGGCTGGGCGATCCTCGGGGTGGCGGCCGCGGTCGGGGCGACGCAGCTGTCGGTGGGCTGGGTGAACGACTGGCTCGACGCGGATCGTGACCGGGTGGCGGGGCGCACCGACAAGCCGGTGGCGTCCGGCGAGGTCTCCCGTCGTACCGTCGGCATCGCGGGTCTGATCTCGTCCTTGCTGATCCCGGTGCTCGGGTTGCCCTTCGGACCTGCGGCGACGCTGTGCATCACGCTGGTCGGGGTCTTCGCGCTGCTCTACGACTGGCCGCTGAAATCCACTGCTTTCTCCCTCCTGCCCTATCTAGTGGCCTTCGGCCTGCTGCCGGCCTTCGTGGTGGTGGCGCTGCCCGGGCATCCGGCGCCCCCGGCCTGGCTGGTCGCGGCCGGTGCCCTGCTGGGCGGCGGGGCGCACTTCGCCAACGTGCTGCCCGACCTGGCCGACGACGCCGCGACCGGCGTGCGCGGCCTGCCGCACCGGATGGGCGCGGGCTGGTCGCAGCTCGCGGCGGGTGGGTTGCTGCTGGCCGCCACGCTCACGCTGGTCTTCGGACCCTCCGGGCCGCCGTCGTGGCCGGGCATAGCGGCGGTCGCGGCCGCCGTCGTGGTCCTTCCCCTCGGCTGGTACGCGGCCAGGAGGGCGGCGGGGCGGCCGGTGGCGATGTTCCGCGCTGTGATCCTGGTGGCCCTGATCGACGTGCTGCTGCTGGTGTTCAGCGGCAGTGTCATTTGAGAACAGGTGGGAATGGACGGGTCGCCGCACGGGCCGGATCACCGCCCTCTAGGCTGGCGCTTAGCCACTGTCCGACGTTGGAGGCTGAAGATGCGCCTGTCAGGTGTCCGCCGCGCCACGCTGGCCGCGGGCCTCGCCACGGCCGCTGCATTCGCACTGTCCGCGTGCAGTGCCGGGCAGGTCGCCGAGACGGCGTTGAAGAAGCCGTCGAATGCCGGCGTCAACGCGGACACCGCCGACAGCACGGCGGCGATCCGCAACCTCCAGATCGTCTACAACGGCCCGGAGGGCTACCGCGCCGGCGAGAACGCGCCGGTCGAGGTGGCCATCTACAACCGGACCACGCAGCCGCTGGTCGTCAACATCACGAGCACGCCGGCGGCCACCCCGGGCGCACAGGTCGTCTCGGCCCGGCAGGTCGGCCTGACCGGTGGCTCGACCGCCGCCAGTCCCGCCACCTCCGAGAGCGCCGCGCCCGAGCCGTCCGGCAGCCGGCCACCGGCCACGCCGGACACCGAGACGCCGGACAACATCCCGTCGCCGGACGCGTCCGACACCGCCGCCCCCGCCCTGCCGTCGCAGGCGCCGGCGACCGAGCCGCTGCAGCCCGCACGCATCACGATCGAGCCGCTGGGCACCGTGTCGTTCCTGCCCGGCGACACGGAGATGCTCACGGTGGCCGGGCTGTCCGACCAGCTGGCGCCGGGCTCCGCGGTGAGTCTGACCTTCGAGTTCAGCAACGGCCAGCGGCTCACGCTGCAGGCGCCGGTGGGCGTGCCGCTGTCGCCGGCGCCGCGCGGCTCGGCCGTCCCCGGTGAGAACAGGGAGCCCGGGGACGAAGAGGGCACTGAACGCGGCGAGAACTAACTTTGTCGTACCCGGCGGATAGCTTGTGCCGGTGAGTCCAACCAAGACCGCCCGACCCGCCTTCGTCTGCGACGCCTGCGGGCATCAGCCGCCCAAGTGGCTCGGCCGATGCCCCGAGTGCAACGAGTGGGGCTCGGTGATCGAGTCCACCGTGACCGGTCCGACCGTGTCCGGCCGGGTGGTCAGCTCACGGCTGCCGTCCGAGCCGGCCCGTCCGATCGCCCAGATCAGCGCCGCGCCGGCCCGTGCCGTCCCCACCAACGTCAGCGAGCTCGACCGCGTCCTCGGCGGTGGCCTGGTCCCGGGCGCCGTGGTGCTGCTCGCGGGTGAGCCGGGCGTGGGCAAGTCGACGCTGTTGCTCGACGTGGCGCAGCAGTGGGCGGCCGGCGCGGGGACACCGTCGCTCGTGGTCAGCGGCGAGGAGTCGGTTTCGCAGGTGCGGCTGCGCGCCGAGCGGCTCGGTGCGCTGCACGACCAGCTCTACCTGGCTTCCGAGAGTGACCTGGGTTCGGTGCTCGGCCATCTCGACGCGGTGAAGCCGGGTCTGCTGGTGCTCGACTCGGTGCAGACCATCTCGACGCAGGGCACCGAGGGCGTGCCCGGTGGGGTCACCCAGGTGCGCGCGGTCACCGCGGCGGTGGTGAGCGTGGCCAAGGAGCGCGGGATCGCCACCGTACTCGTCGGCCATGTGACCAAAGACGGACAGGTCGCCGGCCCTCGCGTGCTCGAGCACCTGGTCGACGTGGTGCTGCACTTCGAGGGCGACAAGCATTCGTCGCTGCGTCTGGTGCGCGGTGTGAAGAACAGGTTCGGCGCGGCCGACGAGGTCGGGTGCTTCGAGATGCACGAGAGCGGCATCAGCAGCCTGGCCGACCCGTCCGGGCTGTTCCTGACGCGCTATCAGGAGCCGGTGCCCGGCACCTGCGTGACGGTCGCGATGGAGGGCCGGCGCGCGCTCGTCACCGAGGTGCAGGCACTCATCGGCGCCGAGGTGCAAGGTTCACCGCGGCGCACTGTGTCGGGTCTCGACAGCGCCCGGCTGGCCATGGTGCTCGCCGTGCTGGAGCGCCGCACCAAGCAGCTGAAGCTCTACAACCGCGAGGTGTTCGCCGCCACGGTCGGTGGCATCCGGCTGGTCGAGCCGTCCGCCGACCTGGCGATGGCGCTGGCGGTGGCCTCCGGCGGGCTGGATCTGGCCATGGCGCCGCATCTGGTGGCGATCGGCGAGGTGGGCCTGACCGGCGAGATCCGTCGCGTGGGCGCGGTCGGGCGGCGGCTGGCCGAGGCGGCGCGGCTGGGCTTCAAGGTGGCGCTGGTGCCGCCCGGCTGCGGCGCCGACGCGACGGGCGGGGTGCCGCGCGGCATGGAGGTGGTCGAGGTCGCGGATCTGCGTACGGCGTTGCAGTCCGCGGCCCGATTCTCCGCTTCCCGTTGACGCAGAGTCACAGATCATCACGCTACGGAGCATTCCTCGCACCGCGGCTCGTTGAGGTGGTTGACAGTCCGTAGAATGTACCGGTGCCGCTCGAGCGTGATCCATCAAAGCCTGCCGTGCCCAGCAATGTGCCGCGCCCGGGGGTCAACGGCTCGGCGGCCCGTGGGACCGTTCCCACGCAAGCCGGGTTGAGCGGCGGCGGCGTGAGCGGCGATCCGTTGCGAGCGAACCTCGCTTTGATGGCACCGGGGACGGCGCTGCGCGACGGGCTCGAGCGAATCCTCCGGGGGCGCACCGGTGCGTTGATCGTTCTCGGCCACGACGCGGTTGTCGAGGGCATCTGCACCGGCGGTTTCTCGCTCGATGTCGAGTTCTCCGCGACCCGGCTGCGCGAGCTGTGCAAGATGGACGGCGCGGTGGTGCTGTCCAGCGACGGCACCCGCATCGTGCGCGCCGCGGTGCACCTGATGCCCGACCCGTCGATCCCGTCGGAGGAGTCCGGCACCCGCCACCGCACGGCCGAGCGGGTCGCGAAGCAGTCCGGCTTCCCGGTCATCTCGGTCTCGCAGTCCATGCGGATCATCGGGCTGTATGTCAACGGCCAGCGCCACGTGCTCGACGACTCGGCGGCCATCCTGTCCCGGGCCAACCAGGCCCTGGCCACGCTGGAGCGCTACAAGCTGCGGCTGGACGAGGTGTCCGGCACGCTGTCGGCGCTGGAGATCGAGGACCTGGTCACGGTCCGCGACGCGGTGTCGGTGGTGCAACGGCTCGAGATGGTGCGCCGGATCGCGGACGAGATCTCCGGGTACGTGGTGGAGCTCGGCACCGACGGCCGGCTGCTCGCGCTGCAGCTCGACGAGCTGATGGCCGGCGTCGACGCGGACCGCACGCTGGTGATCCGCGACTACCTGCCGACGGGGCGCAGGTCGCGCACGCTCGACGAGGCGCTGGTGGAGCTCGACCTGCTGACAGCCACCGAGATGATCGACCTGGTGGCGGTGGCGAAGGCGATCGGCTACGCCGCGGCGACCGACGCGCTGGACGCGGCGGTGAGCCCGCGCGGTTTCCGGCTGCTGGCCAAGGTGCCGCGGCTCCCGAGCCCGATCGTGGACCGGTTGGTGGACCACTTCGGCAGCTTGCAGCGGCTGCTGGGCGCCACGGTGGAGGACTTGCAGGCGGTCGAGGGGGTGGGCGACGCCCGCGCCCGAGGGGTCCGGGAGGGCCTCTCCCGCTTGGCGGAGGCCTCCATCCTCGAGCGCTACGTCTGACAGCGGCCGCTCTCCCCCGCAGCGCCATCGTTGGAGCGGCTCACCAGGCCTTCCGGCCGCGGCCCAGCCACCCGACAAGACCAGCCAACCGCCGCACCTTCGACGCGCGGCGCCTCTCAACCCGGCCGCGCTCGTCAACCCGCACGCCGCAACCGCCGCACCTGCCTACCGCCGCCGGGAGGCGCCCGAGCCTGTGTGGCTCCGCCGAAAACTGTCGTACCTGAGGCCTAACTTGGAGCCCACCCAGTGCCGGGGTGGGGGTGGCGGCGGGGCCCGCGGTGCCGGTTTTGTCCGTTCGACTCGATGCGACGGGCTCCCGACGGCCGCGGTGCCGGCCGGTCGCCCCCGGCTGCGGCCGGAGCTACGGCTTCGCCCACACGGAGACGTGTGAGCCGCTGTCTGCCGTGAATTCGGCCCGCTGCCAGTCCGCCCACCGCTCCGTCAAGGTCATGCCGGCCAGCTCGGCCATCAGGTCCAGCTTCGCCGGCCACGCGTAGCGATGGTGGGAGTGGAAGACGCCCGCCCTGCCCTCGGTGATGCGGTAGTGATGTGAGGTCAGGCGCTGGTGGAGCAGGTCGTAAGTGTCGAAGCCGACCCGGTCCTCGGCGACCGTGAACGGGACGGCGACCGCGCCGGGTGGGAGGCGGCGCAGGTCGGGCACCCCGTTCTCGATCACGAAGTGGCCACCTGGGCGGAGGTGGCGGGCCGCGTTGCGGAAGCAGGCGACCTGCGCGGCCTGGGTGAGCAGGTTCGAGATCGTGTTGAAGACTAGGTAGACCACGTCGAACTCGCCGTCGACCGTATCGGCGGACATGTCTCCGTTGACGATCTCGAGGCGGTCGGCGCCGGGCTTGGCCCGCAGCACGTCGAGCATCGCCTCGGACAATTCGATGCCGGCCATCGAGATGCCGCGCTCGCTCATCGGGAGGGCGATCCGGCCGGTGCCGATGGCGAACTCGAGAGCGCGACGCCCGGGCTCGGCGAGCGCGGCGAGGAAGTCGACGATCGGTGTCACCACGGCCGGCTCGAACATGTCGGCGGCGTCTTCGTCATAGCTGGACGCGACGTCGCGCCCCCACAGCTGTGAAGTCACCGCGCGATCCTCACACGCCCCTGCACAGCCCGCGACCGAATAAGAAAGTGGTAGCCCACCCACCGATCCGGGCCGGCCAAAGGGGGCTGCGCTACCACTGTTCGCTTGCCACGACCCGTCGGGACCCAAAGTGGTAGCCCACCCACTCAACCGGGCCCCCGAAAGGGGGCTCGGCTACCACTCTTGGCTTGCCACGACTCCCCGGACCCAAAGTGGTAGCCCACCCACCCAAGCGAGCCCGCGAACGGGGGTCCGGCTACCACTCTTGCTTGCCGCCACCCGCCGAGACCCAACAGGGCCGGCCGAAGGGGCTGGGCTACCAGTCTTTGTGGTTGCCACGCGCACGTCGGTGCTAGGCGGAGATGCTTACCGTTACCGGGTCGCTGACCTTTGTGCCGAGGCGGGCGCGGAGCTCGAAGTGGCCCGGGGGCGGGGCCGGGCCCGCCGGCATGGCCGCCTGGCACTTGCTGCTCTGGCGGCCGTTCCAGGTGACCGTGTACTCATACTCGCTGCCGGGGCGCATGGTCGTCGGGTTCGTGCTGCGGTCGGCGCTGCACGTGTCCGAGGACCAGTACTTGCGAGCGCCCTGGTCGAGGTACAGCTCCTGGGCGCCGGCGCCGAGGTCACGCGTACACGAGCGGGTCGAAATGTTCTTGATCTTGAGGCGGATCACCAGGGGGACGCCGCGCTTCACCGCGTTCGAGGCCGGCAGCGGAGTGAGCGTGAGCTCCTGGTCGGCGCAGGAGCCGTCGGTCGGCGCCGTCACGTTGGCGTTGTTGCCGGTCACGGGCTGCGACGGGTTCGTACCCGGATTGGGGTTCGGATTGGGGTTGCCGGACTGCAGGTCCTCCGGCGCGGGGAGCGAAGGGCCGCCGTTGGGCAGCGCGTCCGAGAAGGACGGCTCCTCCTCCGGCTCGGAGCCCTCCGGAGCCGGGGTCGGCGCCTGCGACGCGCCCGTGCCCTTGCCGCCGCGCTTGTCGTCATCGCCGTCACCACCGCACGAGACGAAGGACACGATGACGACGAGCAGCAGTGCTCCCAGCACCACGGCTCGGCGCCGCCAGTACACGGCGGGCGGAAGGGGTCCGACCGTTGCTCGCATGATGGGCCTCACCGTACGCCGGAGCGATGCGCACACTGTCGCGACGCGCCGAGGGACGCGACAGCGCCTCGCCTATAGATAGACCTTGCGCTGGTAGACGGCGTGCGCACCGGCCACCCGATCGAGAAACAGCTTGCCGGAGCAGTGGTCGATCTCGTGTTGCAGGGCACGCGCCTCGAAGGCGTCGGTCGTCAACCGCACCGGGTCACCCGTACCCGGAAGCACCGCCTCGACCACGACGCGGCCGGCGCGTTTCACGTCGCCGGTCAGGTCCGGCACGGACATGCAGCCCTCACGGCCGGGCCGCCAGCGGCTCGCCTCCACCACGCGCGCGTTGCACAGCACGAACGTGCCGTGCGTCGTCGCGGTCTTGGGATGGTCGGTCACGTCGACGACGAACACCTGCGCGCCCACTCCCAGCTGCGGCGCGGCCAGGCCGACACAGCCCGGCGAGACCCGCATCGTGGCGACGAGATCGGCGGCCAGCTGGATGATCTCCGGGTCGGCCGGGTCCACCTCGGCGCCGACCGCGCTCAGCACCGTAGCGGGCGCGGTGACCACGGGCAGGACCCGGCCCTCGACACCGAGCTGGTCGGGTTTCCAGTCGAGTGGAGAGTCGAGCGGGTCGGTCACAGGATCTCCGACTCGGCGCGGCGCAGGCTGACGTCGACGCCCAGCTCGTTGGCCGCCACGGCGAGCTGCTCGGCGAGGATGTCGGCGCTGCCCGGCGGCACGTCCACCTCGGCGATCAGCACGTAGAGCGGCCCGGTCAGCCGGGTGGTGAGGTCGGTGATGTTGCCGCCGGCGGCCGAGACCACCCGGGTGACCGCCGCGACGATGCCCAGCCGGTCGGCGCCGTGGACGCTCACCAGGTACGGCTCGCCGTTCACCGCCGCATCCGCCTCGGGCTGCACCGCACGGACGGTCGCGACCAGCCGGCCGTCGGCGGTGAGCGGCTCGAGCGCCTTCTCCACCTCGGCGGCGGACGGCCCCGTGCAGATCAGCGTCATCGCGAAGTGGCCGCGCAGCCGGGTCATGGTGGAGTCGGAGAGGTTGGCGCCGACGCCCGCGAGGACCTCGGCGACGTCGGCCACGATCCCGGTGCGGTCCGGGCCGATCACGGTGATGGCGAGCTCGTGCACACGCCTACAGTAAGGGTCGTTATGACGCTCGCCGACAACGCCATCGCCTGGTACGACGACAACGCCCGCGACCTTCCGTGGCGGCAGCCCGAAACAACCCCGTGGGGGGTGCTGGTCAGCGAGGTGATGCTGCAGCAGACCCCGGTGGTACGGGTGGAGCCCGCCTGGCGCTCGTGGATGACCCGCTGGCCGAGGCCCGCCGACCTGGCCGCCGATACGCCCGGCGAGGCGATTCGCATGTGGGGGCGGCTCGGGTATCCACGCCGGGCGATGCGGTTGCACGCCTGCGCGGTGGCGATCCAGAACTCGTTCGGCGGCCAGGTGCCCGCCGATCTGGATGACCTGCTGGCGTTGCCGGGCATCGGCACCTACACCGCGCGGGCGGTGGCCACCTTCGCTTTCGGGCAACGTCACCCGGTCGTGGACACGAACGTGCGCCGGGTGGTCTCCCGCGCGGTCGAGGGTCAGCCCGATGCGGGGCCCGCGACGACCACGGCTGATCTGGTGGCCATGTCGGATCTGCTCCCGGAAGACCCGCCGCGGGCCGCCCGCGCGAGCATCGCCTTCATGGAGCTGGGCGCTCTGGTCTGCACGGCGAGATCACCTCGCTGCCCGATCTGCCCATTCGAGACGGAATGCCTCTGGCGGGCCTCCGGCGCGAAGCTGCCCGACGGCCCCAGCCGCAAGCCCCAGCGCTACGCCGGCACCGACCGGCACGTGCGCGGCCTGCTGATGGAGGTGCTGCGGCACGCCACCGGCCCGGTCCCGCGCCAGCGCCTCGACCTCGTGTGGAGTGACGAGGTGCAACGGGCGCGGGCGCTGGCCGGCCTGGTCGAGGACGGTTTGGTCGTACCCGACGGCGAGCTTTTCGCTCTGCCATGAAAACGGCCCGGCGCTTTCGCGCCGGGCCGAACTCACTGCTTGCTGCCTACTCCTCCGCGGCGGGCGTGGCCGCGCCGAGGTCGGCCGGCACCGCGTCGGGAACCGTGGATCCACGGTCGGCGCCGGTGAAGGTGAGCTTGCTCTTCTCGACGACCGCCGGGTCGCCCTCGCAGTCCACGACCACGATCTGGCCGGGGCGCAGCTCGTTGAAGAGGATCTGCTCGGACAGTGTGTCCTCCAGCTCGCGCTGGATGGTCCGGCGCAGCGGCCGGGCGCCCAGCACCGGGTCGAAGCCCTTGTTCGCCAGGAACTTCTTCGCCGTGTCGGTCAGCTCGAGGCCCATGTCCTTGTTCTTGAGCTGGGCCTCGATGCGGGACACGAAGATGTCGACGATCTGCAGGATCTCGTCCTGGCGGAGCTGGTGGAAGACGATCGTGTCGTCGATGCGGTTGAGGAACTCCGGGCGGAAGTGGTTCTTCAGCTCGTCGTTGACCTTCTGCTTCATCCGCTCGTAGTTGCTCTCCTCGGCCTCGGAGGCCTGGAAGCCGAGCGACACCGCCTTGGCCACGTCACGCGTGCCCAGGTTGGTGGTCAGGATGATCACCGTGTTCTTGAAGTCCACGATGCGGCCCTGACCGTCGGTGAGCCGGCCGTCCTCGAGGATCTGCAGGAGCGTGTTGAAGACGTCGGGGTGAGCCTTCTCGATCTCGTCGAAGAGGACCACCGAGAACGGCTTGCGCCGCACCTTCTCCGTCAGCTGACCGCCCTCGTCGTAGCCCACGTATCCGGGAGGCGCACCGACCAGGCGGGACACCGTGTAGCGGTCGTGGAACTCGGACATGTCGAGCTGGATCAGAGCGTCCTCGGAGCCGAACAGGAACTCGGCGAGCGCCTTGGAGAGCTCGGTCTTACCGACACCGGACGGGCCGGCGAAGATGAACGAGCCGGACGGGCGCTTCGGGTCCTTGAGGCCGGCCCGGGTGCGCCGGATCGCCTTGGACACCGCCTGGACCGCGTCCTCCTGGCCGATGACCCGCTTGTGCAGCTCATCCTCCATGCGGAGCAGCCGGGAGGTCTCCTCCTCGGTCAGCTTGTAGACCGGGATGCCGGTCCAGTTGCCCAGGACCTCGGCGATCTGCTCGTCGTCGACCTCGGACACCACGTCCAGGTCGCCGGCCTTCCACTCCTTCTCCCGCTGCGCCTTCTGCCCCAGGAGCTGCTTCTCCTTGTCGCGCAGCTGGGCGGCCCGCTCGAAGTCCTGCGCGTCGATCGCGGACTCCTTGTCGCGCCGCACCTGGGCGATGCGCTCGTCGAAGTCACGCAGGTCCGGCGGCGCGGTCATCCGGCGGATGCGCATCCGGGCGCCGGCCTCGTCGATCAGGTCGATCGCCTTGTCCGGCAGGAAGCGGTCCGAGATGTACCGGTCGGCCAGCGTCGCCGCCGCCACCAGGGCGGCGTCGGTGATGCTGATCCGGTGGTGCGCCTCGTAGCGGTCGCGCAGACCCTTCAGTATCTCGATGGTGTGCGCCAGCGACGGCTCGCCGACCTGGATGGGCTGGAAGCGGCGCTCGAGCGCGGCGTCCTTCTCCAGGTGCTTGCGGTACTCGTCCAGGGTGGTCGCGCCGATGGTCTGCAGCTCGCCCCGGGCCAGCATCGGCTTGAGGATCGAGGCCGCGTCGATCGCGCCCTCGGCCGCGCCCGCACCCACCAGGGTGTGGATCTCGTCGATGAACAGGATGATGTCGCCGCGGGTACGGATCTCCTTCAGCACCTTCTTCAGGCGCTCCTCGAAGTCACCGCGGTAACGGGAACCGGCCACCAGCGCGCCCAGGTCGAGCGTGTAGAGCTGCTTGTCCTTCAGCGTCTCGGGCACCTCGCCCTTGACGATGGACTGGGACAGCCCCTCGACCACGGCGGTCTTGCCGACGCCGGGTTCACCGATCAGGACCGGGTTGTTCTTGGTGCGGCGGGACAGCACCTGCATGACCCGCTCGATCTCCTTCTCGCGCCCGATGACCGGGTCGAGCTTGCCCTCGCGGGCGGCCTGCGTCAGGTTGCGCCCGAACTGGTCGAGGACCAGCGAGGTGGACGGCGCGGCCTCGCCGGGCGCAGCGCCCGCGGCGGCCGGCTCCTTGCCCTGGTAACCCGACAGAAGCTGGATGACCTGCTGGCGGACCCGGTTGAGGTCGGCGCCGAGCTTGACCAGCACCTGGGCGGCGACGCCCTCGCCCTCGCGGATCAGCCCGAGCAGGATGTGCTCGGTGCCGATGTAGTTGTGGCCCAGCTGCAACGCCTCGCGCAGCGAGAGCTCCAGCACCTTCTTGGCGCGCGGCGTGAACGGGATGTGCCCGCTCGGCGCCTGCTGACCCTGGCCGATGATTTCCTCAACCTGCTGCCGGACCCCCTCGAGGGAGATGCCGAGGCTCTCCAGAGCCTTCGCGGCGACGCCCTCGCCCTCGTGGATCAGGCCGAGCAGGATGTGCTCTGTGCCGATGTAGTTGTGGTTGAGCATCCGGGCCTCTTCTTGGGCCAGGACGACAACCCGTCGCGCTCGGTCGGTGAACCGCTCGAACATGCCCTCGTGCTCCTCACGTGCCGTGCGCCAATGCTGAGCCTGTCTCAACAGCTGGCGGGGCCAGCGCACGGGCATCGGTGATGCCCGTGCTGTAACTCTATCGCCGCCGGATGGCCCCGCTGGCCCCTCACCGGCCCGAACGAGACTCCTGGCGACGATGCTCTCCCCAACTTCGCACGCTCAACCCCTGTTCCCCACACTGCGGGAGTACGCGCACAGCGAAATCGGAGCCCCCGTCCACAGCCTGTGGACAACGTCGTCCACCCCTGTGGATAACCGTACGCACCGAGACCGAAGGCCGCGCGAAAAGTCGAGGGTCCGTGGCGCTCGCAGCACCACGGACCCTCGTTCTCGACT
>NZ_JBFAZH010000020.1:0-19898 GCF_040681735.1 Actinoplanes sp. NPDC051633
GGCCAAGGTCGGTCAGACGTAGGGTGCTCCACCTTGGCCAGGCAGGCCCTGTCCGCTCCACGATGTGTGGACGAAGGCCGACGGGATGGCGGGGCTGCTGAGACAACCGCAAGGGGCTTGCCTGATCCGGCTAAGCCAGAGGCCGTCGATGATCTCCCGTGGGCATGGCCGTAATGGGAGTGTCGGATAGCGGCCGGCGCAACCACCCTCGCCCGCTGCTACTGGGAGCCATGCGTAGGTGCAACTTCAGAGCCAGCAGCGCCTAGCGGGCCACGGCCGAGCGGACGATCGACTGTGTTATCTCTCAACGCATGTCGAGAAGGTGATGGAACAAGCGCAGTTTGCTTCCATGGCTGCTGATATGAATTGATAACCTTGGGGCAGCCTGGGTCGAGTTGCCTAGCAGGTGCGATTGTCCAAGTGCCTGCTCCCGGCTGATCACTCCATTAACCGCTTGAAGCGAATCTTGCGGTGAATCCTTAAGCAAATAGGCCAGCATTGCGCCGATGTTGTGTCCTGCTGCGGGATATCGGCCATCGATGAAGCGGATCATGCCTTTCTTGACGTAGTCCTTAGGCAGGCCATCTCTCACGTGTAGTCGCTTAGCCTCCACGTGAACAAGCGCGGTCCCCAGCCGGATATTCATGTCTGGGCGCGGCGCTCTAGACGGATCAGCGTGGCCCGTTCGCATCGCCAGGGTAGGCTGCGGACCGTCGTATTGCACATGGATAAGAGCCCACCGCACGGCATCGCTTTCCATTACGCGTAACGCGCAGTCGAACATCCTCACCGTGCAAGCGATCTCTCCGTCATCCCACCGGTTAAACCCGTCTTTCTCCCACAATAATGCTGCCGCCACCAGCAAATCACTCACAAGGCGGTCGACGCCGGCAGCTACCCGATTCTGTAGGTTAAGCGCAAGTCTACCGGTAACTTGAGCTCGAAGTCCTCTTAGCAAGTCAGCTACCGAAGGCCAATGCGGTCAGGATCCGCTCAGCGTCGTCGAGTGCAGAGTCTATCGACCATCGATCGGGGTCTGCAGTCTTCACCACATACACGGTATCTGCCTCGATAAAGAACCCAGCTGGCTCGGCTACAACGCCGCTAGCCCCAGTTCCGAAACCAGCGTTCATTTCGACGATCCTCTGCATGTCGACCTGCGGCATTACAGGTCGTGCGTCTCGTGAGGGCGGAGCGCCATCAGTCAACGTCACGGTAACGGTGCGGTACGGCCCACCCTTGTGTATCTGAGTCTCTACGTAGAGATCAAGTAGAGTTGCCGTGAGGGCTTCGTGAATTGTGTTTGCGTATCGCGAGAGCGTCGCATCACTGACCGGCACGGAGTTGGCTCGCGGCCTACGAAATCTTTCTAGGCCGGATCCTAGTCGGTCGAGGACCCGCGCGCGGTCCGCATTAGACAATTCATACATATTGAACACGACATCATCAATCGCTTCGCGAACATTTGGGAGTTGCCCGTCCTGCGCAAGAGTAAATAGTCGGGCCAGCTCACTCGATTGCGAAGCGCTTGGGGTAGCAAGCGGCAACGACAGGTGTTCGTTCAATTCGACGAAGTCCCGCTCTACGCCCCACGACGCACTCGTCATGAAGTGGAAGTAGTTCCCCAGCGATGAGACGATCGTTGCAGCCAATGCCATCAACAACGGACGGTCGCCAGGGCCAGCAAAGCCTAGTGTCCCGTTGGGAAATACTGCGTCTTGGTCAACGAGAGCAGCCGCCAGGCGCCCGTCCACCATGGTTCGCCGAACTAAGACATGCGGCCCTCGGAACAACTGAGGGTCTCGAGGGCGGTGAAGTGTGGGCAGCGTGAACTCCTCAAACTCCGAGGTATTCAACCGCAAATGCGTTACGGCCTCTGTAGGGATGATTGGCAATCCGAACAGATGCGAGGCATCATTGCTGTCGCCGCCGCCGACCTGGTAGCCCTGACCGTATGTCCAGCCGCGCTCTGAAGCAACTTGCTCTGTGCTCGGAAACTTAAGCCTCAATCGGTCCAGAAGTTCTAGGTCGCGCTGACTACCCCAGAGCAAGACCTTCCATAAATCGGGCCGGTGTAGCGCTTGCCGGTAGCTTACAGGTCTCACCTCCTCGGGCGTGATTACCAAGGCATCCGTTGTGGCGCTCATCGGCCTTGGATGCGCAGCAACATAAACAATCTCGGTGGCTGAGCGTGTATCCGGCGGGCACGGCAAGGATTCCTCTGGCGTCGAAGCCACGATAACTGCTGCTGGTGCGATGGCTGTTGCGAAAATGGATCGCCGAACGGCGGAGAGGTCAACGATTGCGCGTACGTTGAGTTCTTCGAACAGTGCGGACCTGAAGCTTTGTGCCGCCGTCGACCTGTTGTGCAACAAGGGCTTCGACGGCATGATGAGGCCCAGAGAACCACCTGGCCTTAAGTACTTCGCGGCTAGCCACAGAAAGGCCTGTGCAATCTGCTTGTCTGCTACAGGTCGCCGCTCCTCGGCTACGAAGCGTTCCGCTGCGGGGGTTAACCGGCTCTTCCAAGGTGGGTTGCTTACAACTGCGTCGAAGCGTGCGGATGCCAAAGCATGGTCTTCGAACGCATCCGAAACCACGACATTTTTGCCCAGTAACCTCGGTAGTACCGCAGTATCCCAAATAGTTGGAGGATCCAGCTCCTCAAGAAGGGCTAGGTACAAACCGAACACCGCGATTCGCGCAGAGTCGATGTTCAACTCTACGCCGAAGACGTTGTCGAGCAGGATTCGTTGAAGTTCCTCATAGGTAAGCTCTCTACCTACGCGAGTCCGTTGCCGGTAAACGAGGCGGCGGAAAGCCTCGGTCATGAAGGCGCCGCTGCCACAGGCCAAGTCAATCAGCTTTAACTGACCGTCGCCTCGCCACGGAACAATTTCATCAAGTAGCGTGTCGACCAAGAACTTGGGCGTGTAGTAAGCGCTGTCCGTGGAGCGGCTATCCTCAAGAAGCTGCTCATAGATGCTGCTGACCAAATCTGCCGGCAGTACGGAGAAGTCGAAGGGCCAAAGCGACTGTTGCCCGGTAAGCAGGTCGTCACCGCGCAAGAGTGCAGCAACGCCGTCGATATCCGCGTCTTCAAGGAATTGCAGCATCTCGGGTACTGGACCAAAGACATCACCGTTGAAGCGGGCGGCCAGCCCTTCAAATAGGGCCTGCGCGGGCCCGCGACCTGCAAGCAATACGGCCTGAAGATCAGGAAAAGCGGTCAACTCCCGCAAGTGGTCGGCGTTTAGAATGCCACGGTCTGCGAGGTAACTGGCAACTAGCGATCCACCCACCACGACATCAAGGGCCTGCCGACGTGTAGGATTTCCCTCAGGTATCGTTTGCCTTAGCTGCGCTAAATTCTGCAGCAGTGCCATGTCTACGCGTGACGCCGCAGCGTACGACCTTTCGTTGCTCCTTGCGAATGCGCCGGAGCTCACTTCGGAGCGTCGATAGGCCTGCATGATGCCCGCAGCTATATGCGCTCTTTCTGCACTCGCGAGAGTAGCACTCATTTCCTGGGGGGTAGTTGCGGGTTTCGTAACGGCATTGAACGCTGTTACCGAGTCTTCAGTGCTATTAATTAGGAGCGGTACCCGACCATAGTTCCATAAGCGCTTCCGGAGACCAAGCAGCCCTTCCTGGCTGGACTCAGCGCTGAATGCGACGAGGGGGACGCCGTCGTGGAAAAACGCGGCCTCTAGGCCGACTTTGTTGTAAAGGTCTCGCCACACGTAGTCCCTCGGACCGGAATCCACCACTGATTCCGACGTAACGAGGCCCTGGTGACCAGAGTAATCGAGGGCCTCCAGATCTCCGGCGAGGTGGCCCGGCATGCGCGAGTTCACCGACATACCCGCGAATCGGATGGTCGGCTCATGTCCTTACCATACTTCTTGCTTGGACTCGAGGCGATTCCTTCCACTGCGTGTCGGACCTCTTCCAGCTTGATGTCTGGCCGTGGTCGGACTTACAGCGGTGAGTGACCTTCACGTGACTCCGTCCTAGCAGTGTGCCGTAGGCATACGTTGGTCCTTGCATACATCAGTACGAACGCGCCTCGCAACCCATGATCGTGTTCTGAAGCCCGTGATGGCCCTACAGCACCGACGTACGGCACAGGAGCGGCTTACCGGAGCCATCGACGGCTGCTTGGAGGCACTGGTCTGGCCTGCGGCGCGGTCGGACGACGTCGCTGTTAGCCCTTAGGTGTACAGACCCTGCCGTACGTGCCCGTACTGTGCCCGATGGGTGGGGTAACAGGGGTCAACAGGGGCGTCCGCGGCGACGTATGCCCCTCAGCACTGACGCTCAGCGCCCTAATGTGCTGCGGGCACACATTGGCAGACAACCGATTCCCAAGCTGACAGTGCGGGTTCGATTCCCGTCACCCGCTCGGCGGCGGAGGCCTGTGTCCGCGGAAGGCGCGGACCCGGGCCTTCTCGCATATCTGCCTGGGGGCCGAGCCCCCAGACCCCCACGATTCGGCAACCGCCTCGCCTTCGACTCCCCCGTCGAAGTCGACTCCGGTGGAACCCCCCGCGACTCCCCATCACCGGGTTGGCCACGATGCCGGTTCCTACCACGGATTTTGCCCTGCCGTGCGATTCGGCTTTGCGCCGTTTGGTGGTTGTGGCCGCTTACGTACTGGTGGCTAGCTGGTGAAGGGGGCCTCCAGGCCCACGGTCAGCTCTGCCACCGAAGTGAACTTGTTGTTGTTCACCTCGGTGCGCGCCTTCAGCTGCACGTAGCGGCCGAAGGTTGCTGGGAAGCGGGCGCTCTGCAGTGTCGTGGTGTTGGCGAACGTGCCGGTTGCCACCGGTGCGCCCCACGTCACTCCGTCGGTTGAGACGTACACCTCGTAGTCCTTGATTCGGCCGTTCGCGCTGGCGTCCGTGCGGGGCAGGTAGAACAGCTCGGTCACCGGGTGGACGGCGCCCAGGTCGAGCTGAATGGTGTGCGGCATCTCGGCCACCGTGCCGGAGTAGCGGGTGTGCCACAGCGTCGCCGGGTTGCCGTCCAGCACGTTCGTACCCCGGCCGTTCATCGCCGCGGTCTCCTCACTGTCCACCGAGCTCACCCGCAGCGACGGGGCCAGGCCGCCCCGCGCGATGCCGGCGCCCAGCTCGGCGACGCTGGTGAACTGGTTGCCGCCCACCTCGCTGAGGGCGCGCAGCCGCACGTACCGGCCGGTCGTCGCCGGGAACCGGGCAACCTGCAGTGCCGTGGAGTTCGTGAACGTGCCGCTGGCCACCGTCGCGCCCCAGTTGATGCCGTCCGCCGACACGTACACCTCGTAGCGGCCGATCCGGCCGTTCGGGCTGGTGTCGGTGCGCGGCTGGTAATAGAGGTCGGTCACCGGGTACGAGCCGCCGAGGTCGAGCTGAATCTCGTGCGGCATCGGCGCGATCGTGCCGCCGCTGTAGCGGGTGTGCCACAGCGTGGCCGGGTTGCCGTCCAGCACATTGGCGCCGCGGCCGTTCAGCGCGGCGGTCTCCTCGCTGTCCGCCGATCGCACGGTGACCCCGGGCACGCCGGTGACGTAGCCGACGTTCAGTTCCGCGATGCTGGTCCACGCGTTGCCGTTGACCTCGCTGAGAGCACGCAGCCGCAGGTAGCGGCCGGTCTTGGGCAAGAACCGGAGGTGCTGCGTCGCGGTGGTGTTCGGCAGCGTGCCGGTGGCCACCGGGGTGCCCCACGAGCTGCCGCTGGCCGAGACGTAGACCTCGTAGCGGCCGATGCGGCCGTTCGGGCTCGCGTCGGTGCGGGGCTGGTAGTAGAGATCGGTCACCGCCCGGGCCGCGCCCAGGTCGAGTTGGATCTCGTGCGGCACCGGCGCCACGGTGCCGCTGTAGCGGGTGTGCCAGTACGTCGCGGGGTTGCCGTCCAGCACGTTCGTGCCGCGGCCGTTCAGCGCGGCGGTCTCCTCGGAGTCCACCGAACGCACCGTCATCTGCGACTGCGGCACCAGCGCGGGCGCCACCCGTCCGATCCAGCCGCCCAGATCGTCCACGCGGGCGTGAACGGCGCCCTGGCCGGTGCTCGTCTCGCCGAGGCAGCCGCCCTGCTCGGACCGGCTGGCGAGGCCGACCAGCTCGATGCGCCCACCGGTCTCGCGCAGGGCCGGACCACCGGCGTCGCCCTTGCACAGCGCTGCACCAGCCTGGAGCGTGTCGGCGACGGTGTCCGCCGCCACCTCCCGCACCTCGGTGACGGCGGTGTGCAGACGGTCGGGCACCCAGGTGGTGTCGGTGCGGCCGTACCCGGCGACGCGCAACGTCTCGCCCACCGCCGGCGCGGCACCCAGCGGGACCGGCGCGATCCCCGCAGCCCGGGTGTCCAGCCGGGCCAGCGCCACGTCCCGGTCCGGGTGGGGAATCACCTCGACGATCCGCGTCACGTGACCGCCCGTGCCGTTGATGTCGGCCCGGCCGATGATGGCGGTGGCGCTCTGCGGCGGCGGGCCGGCCGCGACGCTGCCGTCCGGGCCGGCGAAGCAGCTCTTGGCGGTCAGCAGCCAGCCCGGATCGACCAGGACCGCACTGCAGCCGCTGAGCGTGCCCATGTCGACGCGCGCGGCGAACGGATAGCTGCCGGCCTCGGCCGGTGTGCCCTGGCTGACGGCCCCGGCGCCCTCAGCGATCGACAGGCCGCCCGCGACCGCAGCAATCAGCAGGCAGGCGAGAATGCGGCCTCGGCGATGTCCCACAACGTTCCCCCGTGATGCCATCGGCGCCCGTCGAAGCGCCGCAGCCGGAGTGTATGGAGTGGACCAAGGGTCGCGCTACCCCGGCCCGGGCCGTCAGTCCCAGCAGAGGCAGAACGGTTTGCCGGCCGGGTCGGCGTACACCCGCCAGCCGTCGCCGCTCGCGGACAGCGACGTCGCGCCCAGCTTCAGCACCGCCGACTCGGCCGCGTCGATGTCGTCGGCGCCGACCGTCACGTCGAGGTGGAACTGCTGCGGATACGCCGGATCCGGCCACCGCGGCGCGTGGTAGTCGGTGATCTGCTGGAACATCACCGGCTGGGCCCCGTCCTCGCCGATCATCGCCATGCCGTCGCCCTCGTACGTGACGGGCTTGCCGAGAAGTTCCGCGTAGAACGCGCTCAGCTCCTTGGCGTCCGGGCAGTCGAGCATCACACACATCACCGTGGTTTCCTGCTTTGCAGGGAAGAGGCACAGGTCGAACGGGTGCCCGGCCGGGTCGGCCAGCGTGTACCAGCTCTCGTTCCGGCGCAACAGCTCGGCGCCCAGCCCGATCGCCTTGTCCGCGCCGGCGTCCAGGTCCGGCACGCGCAGGTCGAGGTGCGCCTGCTGCGGGTACGCCGGGTCCGGCCAACGCGGCGGCACATGATCGGGACTGTGCTGGACGGCGATGCGCCACCCGTCCCCGGTCACCATCGAGATCCAGTCGTCCTCGGCGTACTGCTCGGTCCACCCGCCGAGCGCGGTGTAGAAAGCGGCGAGCCGCCGGATGTCGGGTGCGTCGAGCACCACCGAGCGCAAGGTGCCGATCATCGTCTCTCCTCAAGGTCGTCACCGAGTCTGCCAAAGCCGCCGTGGTCGTACAGTCGGCATGGTGAACAGTCGCTATGGCCTGTGGGTCTCCCGGCGGAGCTGGCCCGCCGAGTCGTCCGCGATCGCAGCCGCGGCCGCCGAGGTCGAGGCACTCGGGTACGGGTCGCTCTGGATCGGCGGCAGCCCGCCCGACGATCTGCGCCTGCCCGAGGCGGTCCTGGCCGGCACCACGTCGCTGGTCGTCGGCACCAGCATCGTCGACATCTGGAGTGCCGACCCGGCCGTTCTCGCCACGTCGCACCAGCGCATCCGCGACAGCCATCCGGGCCGCTTCTACCTGGGCGTCGGGTCGGGGCACGCGCCGACCGCGGAGGCGCAAGGTCAGGCGTACGTGCGGCCGCTCAGCCGGCTCCGCCAGTTCCTCGACGCGCTGGGCGACCGGGTCCCGGCCGAAGAGCTGATGATCGCCGCCCTGGGCCCGAAGGCACTCGAGCTGGCAGCGACCCGGACCGCCGGCGCCCTGCCGTACCTGGTGCCCGCGGCCCACACCGCCGACGCTCGCGCCATCCTGAGTCCCGGCCTCGGCAAGCTCCTGATCCCGGAGCAGAAGGTCGTCCTCGGCACCGACGAGCGGCAGGCCCGGGCGGCCGGGCGGCGCGGCACCAAGCAGTATCTGAGACTGCCGAACTACCTGAACAACCTACGGCGGTACGGCCTGACCGACGCCGACTTCGCCGGGGACGGCAGTGACCGCTGGGTCGACACCCTGGTCGCCTGGGGGGACGGGCCCGCGGTGAAGCGCGGCGTCGACGCCCACCTGGACGCCGGCGCGGACCACGTGGCCGTGCAGGTCCTGCCGGTGGAGCCGCGGACCGGCCTCCCGCGTGCGGAGTGGGCGGCGGTCGCCGAAGTGCTGCTGGCCGACGCGTGAAGCGGCTCCACGACGCGGGCCACCGCGGGTTCGCCAGCGACAACTACGCCGGGGCGCACCCCGAGGTGCTCGCGGCCATCGCCGAGGCCAACGAGGGGCACCAGATCTCGTACGGGGAGGACGTCTACACCCAGCGGCTGGCCGACGTCATGCGCGAGCACTTCGGCGGCCGGGCCGACGTGTTCCCGGTGTTCAACGGGACCGGCGCCAACGTGACCGCGCTGATGAGCCTGCTGCCGCGCTGGGGTGCGGTCGTCACCACGAGCACCGCGCACATCCACACCGATGAGAACGGCGCGCCGGAGCGCGTCGGTGGCCTCAAGCTGCTGCCGATCGCGACGCCCGACGGGAAACTCACGCCGGAGCTGATCGACCGGGAGGCCTGGGGCTTCGGCGACGAGCACCGCGCCCAGCCGCTCGTCGTCAGCATCACCCAGACCACCGAGCTGGGCACGCTCTACACCGCCGAGGAGATCCGGGCGATCGCGGACCACGTCCACGACAAGGGCATGCGGCTGCACATGGACGGTGCCCGCCTCGCCAACGCGGCGGCGGCGCTGGGCGTGCCGCTGCGGGAGTTCACCACCGACGCGGGCGTCGACATCCTGAGCTTCGGCGGCACGAAGAACGGCATCCTCTTCGGCGAGGCGATCGTCGTACTCGACCCGACGGTGTCGGACGGGCTCATCTACCTGCGCAAACTCAACATGCAGCTGGCCTCGAAGATGCGCTTCGTCAGCGCGCAGCTGCTGGCGCTCTTCGAGGACGACCTCTACCTGCGCTCGGCCGGTCACGCCAACGCGATGGCGGCCCGGCTGCGGGCGGCGCTCGAGCACACCGAAGGGCTCACCTTCAGCCGGCCGACGCAGGCGAACGCCGTCTTCGCGGTCCTCGCCAACGACGCGGCGGACCGGATCCGCGAGAGGGTCCGCTTCTACGACTGGAACCGCGCGGCGGGCGAGGTGCGCTGGATGACCGCCTTCGACACGACGGAGGCCGACGTCGACACGTTCGTCGAGGTGATCCGGGAGGAGCTGGCGGCGTAGTCAGCCGGCCAGCGCCGCACTGATCTGGCGGGTGGTGGCGGCGGCGATGTGCGGATTCGTCGCGGCGTAGGCGGTGTAGGCACTGAGGCCGGCGGCCAGCGCTATGCCGCGGCCGCGTACCCATGTCTGCTCGTCGAGCGGCAGAGCCGCTCTGAAGGCCGCTCGCGGGGGCGGGTCCATCAGCGTGTACGCCATCATCAGGTCGCACGCCGGGTCACCCACGCCGAGGCCGCCGAAGTCGATCACCGCGCTGACCCGGCCGTCGACCGTCAGCAGGTTGCCGGTGTGGAAGTCGCCGTGGAACCAGACGGGCGGCCTGTCCCACGGCGGGCAGGCCAGCGCCGCCTCCCACACCGCGGTCAGCGCCGCCTCGTCGAAGACACCGGCCACCGCCGCGATGTCCGACCTGATCCGCTCGTCCCGTTCGGACAGTGAGCGGCCGGCGAGACCGGTGGCGGACGGCGTCGGGATGCTCTGCAGGGCGGTCAGGAACGCAGCGAGTTCACGAGCCACGGGTACGGAGGAGCCCAGCTCGGCCACCGTCGCCACCGAGCCGGGCAGCCAGCGCGACACCGCCCACGGCCACGGATATCCGAGATCCGGGCGTCCGACGCCGACCGGCGAGGGGACGGCCAGCGGCAGGTGCGGCGCCAGCCGCGGCAGCCATTCCAGCTCCTTGGCGGCCTGCCCGATCGCGCCCTCGTGGCGGGGAAAGCGGACCGACAGCTCGGAACCGAGCCGGTAGATGGTGTGATCCGACCCGCCGGGCTCGACCATCGTCAGCGGCAGCGGTGCCCAGTCCGGGAACTGACCATCCACCAGGCGCCGGGCCAACTCGGCGTCGACGACTCTCATGAGCGGAGCAGCACCTCCTGGCGGACGGACGCGACGACCCGGCCGCCGGGGTCGCGAAGCCGGCCCGCGCACAGTCCGCGCCCGCCGTCGGTCGTCAGCGCCTCCTGCTCGTAGAGCAGCCAGTCGTCGACCCGGAACGGCGGGTGGAACCACACCGCGTGGTCCAGGCTCGCCGCCCGCACGCCGGGCCGGTTGTGGGCGAGGCCGTGCCGGGCCAGGGCGGTCGAGACCAGCAGCAGGTCCGAGACGTAGGTCAGCGCGCACTCGTGCTGGCACGGCGCATCCGGCAGGGGCGAGGAGGTACGCAGCCAGAAGCGATGCCCGCCGGACGGGATGCCTCGTCGCCCCGCCACCGACGCCGGCCGCCCGTCGAACCGGATGTCGAAGGGCACCCGGCGGTCGATCTCGGCAAGCCACGCGGCGGCATCGTCGTCGGACGCGGTCCACCCGGCCGGATCGAAACCGTTCGGTGCCGGGGCGGCCACAAAGGACGCGAACCGGAACGCCACGTCCAGCGTGAGGATCACCCGCCCCGCCTGCGAGGCGGTCACTGCCCGGTGGCGCTCCCCGATCGGCGTGACCCGGTAGTCGACCGACGTGTCGCCACGGCCCTCGCGAACGTATCGGGCGCGCAGCGACCGGGCCGACCAGCCGTCCGGCAGCCCGGCCAGCGCCGCGGCGAGCGCCTGCGCGGCCACGTGACCACCGAAGATGCGCTGGCGGGGGCCCTCCTCGCCGACCCCCTCGAACTCACCCGGCCCGGTCGGCGTGACATCCCACAGCACCGCCGCAGTCTGTCACGCGATCGACAGGAAGACGTTGTCGATCCGGCCGGCGAACTGGTCGTTGCCGCGATTCGCGCCCTTCCCGCCGATGCGCAGCGGCTCCGCGTTGGCGATGGACAGCGACGAGGGCACCGGCACCGACGCGAGCGATGCACCGTCCACCATCATCACCAGCCGGTTCGCCGTGCGGGCGCAGGTCAGGTCGTGCCACCTGCCGTCGGCCACGTCGACCAGCGGCTCGGCGCGATAGATCCGGGCGCGCGACGCGATCACGCAGCTCGGGTGCCCCTGCCGGTGATCGACCTGCAGCTTGAACTGGCTGACCCCACCGACCGAGTAGCCCTTCTGCAGGACGTTCGCGCCATCGGCGAGGTCGGCGTGCGTCATCATCACCGACGCGCCGTAGCGGAGTGGACGCGTGCCCGGGTTCAGCGCGTCGTCGCGGACGCCTTCGAGGATCGCCCGCGGGCAGTCGCGCTCGCGCTGCATCGTGCACCGGTTCGGATACTCGACGGCCAGGCCGGACCCCTGCGGCACGAGGCTGAGCCGGCCGCCGTTCTGGCCGACCGGATGCAGCTGATGCCCGCCCTGCGCGTCGACGATCGGCTGGTTCACCCCGCCGTCGAAGGTGTACCGCACGCTGATCGGGACGCCGGCGAGGCCGACGCGGCCGGGCTGGGCGTGGGCGGAGAAGCTGTCGGCATTGGGGAGTACGCCCCCGGACGGCTGCGTGACCGGCTCCAGCAGCGGGCGGGCCGAGGCGGAGGTCAGGTGCACGGCCGTGACCACGCCGACGCCGAGGACCAGTGCGGCGGCCACCGCGCCGACGCGAGCGAGGTTGTCAGACATGCGGTTATTGTCCGGATTGACGAAAAGCCTCGTACACCGACCCCGGCTTGTTTTACAAAGAAACCGTCGGTTCGCCGACCACCGCGTGCAGCACGTCATCCAGGGTGATCACGCCCAGCGGGGTGCGGCCGTCGCTGACCAGCAGGATGTGCCGGCGGTCGCGGCGCATGGTGAGCAGCAGGTCGGCCAGCGTCCGATCCGGCGGGACGACGGCCAGCGGACGGATGATGCCGGGCGGGATGGGCAGGTGGCGCTGCGCGCCCTCGTACTCGAGAATGTCCTTGATGTGCACGAAGCCGAGCACGCGCCGGCTCTCCCGCTGCACCACCGGGAACCGCGACCGGCCGCTGCGGGTGGCGATCTGCTCCAGCGTCGCGGGCGACACGTCGTCGGCCACCGTCGTGACGCCGGACCAGGGACGGAGGGTGTCGGCAGCGGTGCGGTCGTTGAGGCCGAGCGCGGCGTGGATGCGCGCGTACTGTTCGGTGCCCAGCAGGCCCTCACTGCGCGCCTGGGTGACCATGCCGGCCAGCTCCTCGGCGGTGAAGACGGTCTTGACCGCGTCGGTGGCCTCGATCTTCCACAGCGCGAGCACCTGCCGCGACGCCCAGCGCATCGCGGTCAGCACCGGCTTGGTGGCGATGCAGAAGGCCAGCATGAACGGGCCGAGGACCAGCGCCGAGCTCTCCGGACCGGCCAGCGTGATGTTCTTCGGCACCATCTCGCCGATCACCGTGTGCAGGAACACCACGATGGCCAGGGCCAGCACGAACGCCACCGGGTGCACCGCGTTGTCGGGCAGGCCGATCGCGGCGAACGGAACCTCCAGCAGGTGCGCCAGGGCGGGCTCGGCGATCGCGCCGAGGCCGAGCGAGCAGATCGTGATGCCGAGCTGAGCGCCGGCGATCATCAGCGGGATCTGGCTCATCGCGGAGAGGGCCCAGCGTGCGCGCTGCGAGGTGGCGGCGAGCGGTTCCAGAGCGGTACGCCGGGACGCGATCAGCGCGAACTCGCCGCCCACGAAGAGTGCATTGCCGACCAGCAGCACGGCGGTGACCAGCAGCTCAGTCATCGAGCTGCTCCGGTGGCGGAGCGACGACGCGGACCTGCTCGATGCGGTGCCGGTCGACCTGCATGACGGTGAACTCCCAGCCGTTCTCCTCGAGCGACTCGCCCTTCTCCGGGATGTGGCCGAGGCGGGCGAGCAGGAAACCGGCGAGCGTCTCGTACGGGCCCTCTGGCAGCCGGAACCCGGTCTGCTCCGCCACCTCGTCCTCGCGCAGCAGCCCGTCGACCAGGAACGTCCGGCCGCCGTCGGGCGCGGTCAGCTCCTGCGCGCCGGCGTCCACGTAGTCCAGGTCGTGCTCGTCGGAGATCTCGCCGACCAGCTCCTCGACCAGGTCCTCGACGGTCACCACGCCGTCGGTCCCGCCGTACTCGTCGACGACGATGGCCAGGTCGGCCTTCGCCGCGCGCAGGGCGGCCAGCACCTTGTCGAGGTCGAGGCTCTCCGGCACGTAGACCGGCTCGCGGGCGATCGACGAGACCGCGGTGGCCGCCCGCCGCTCGGGTGGGACGCCCAGCGCGTCGGGCACCGCGGCGACACCGGTGACCAGGTCGAGTGTCGTCTCGTACACCGGAAAGCGGGTGTGCCCGGTCTCCCGGGCGAGCGCGATCAGGTCGGCCACGCTCGCGACGGTCTTGAGGCCGACCACGTCCACCCGTGGCGTCATCGCCTTCGCCGCCCTCTTCTCCCCGAAGCGGATCGTGCGGCGCAGCAGGGTGGCCGTCTCGGTGGGCAATGCGCCGGCGCGAGCACTGATCGCGGCCAGCAGGCCCAGCTCCTCGGGGCTGCGCGCGCTGGCAAGCTCCTCCTGCGGCTCGATGCCGAGGCGGCGGACCAGGAAGTTCGCCGAGCCGTTCAGCCCGCTGATCGGGCCGCGGAAGATCCGCGAGAAGGCACGCAGCGGCGCGGACGTGGCGAGCGCGGCCCGCATCGGCCGGGCGAGAGCAGCGTTCTTGGGTACGAGCTCACCGAACAGCATCGACAACAGGGTGGCCAGGATCAGCGCCAGCGCATGGGTGACGGTGTCGGTCGCGCCACCGGCCACCGGCTCGATCAGCGGGGTGAACAGGCGCGACAGGGCCGGCTCGGCGAGGTAGCCGGTGAGCAGGGCGGTGATGGTGATGCCGAGCTGCGCGCCGGAAAGCTGGAAGGACAGCTCGTGCAGGGCGTGCCGGACGGTACGCGCGCGCCGGTCACCGGAGTCGGCACGCTGGTCGATCTCCGCCCGGTCCACCGTGACCAGCCCGAACTCGGCGACCACGAAGAACGCGTTGCCCGCCGTGAGCAGCACGAACGCCGCCAAGGGGAGCACCGCGGTCAGGAACAGGCCGTCCATGATCGGTTCACCTCGGCCATCATTGTGCCCTCATTGTGCCGGACCACGGCCGTCGTTGGTTGCCGCGCACGCCTCGCCTGGCGGCGTTACCTTCGGATCATGAACCTGCCCGAGGAGTTCGCCCTGATCGCGTATCACGACGACGGGACACCGGTGACCGACGGCACACATCTCGACAACGGCCTCGGCGGCGCGCTGCTGCTCGAGCTGGCTCTGGCCGAGAAGATCGACGTGGCCGACAAGAAGGTCGTCGTACTCGATGCCACACCGACCGGTGACCGCGTGGTGGACGACGCGCTGGCCCGGATCGCCGGTGACAAGCCGCGCAAGCCCAAGGACTGGGTGTCGAAGTTCTCGAAGGACACCCGCCGGCAGGTGATGGCCGGGCTGGTCGCCTCGGGTGTGGTGCGCGAGGAGAAGGGGAAGGTGCTGCTCGTCTTCCCCCGGACCAAGTATCCGGCCGCGCATGGCGTTGAGCCGGTCGCGGAGACCGAGGCCCGGCAGCGCATGCGCGCCGCGATCGACCGGTCCGGGCCGGTGGAACCGCGGACCGCGGCGCTCTGCGCGCTGATCGCGGCCACCGGCATGGAGAAGAAGGTCTTCGCGGACATGGACCGCAAGCTGGTCAAGGTGCGTCTCAAGGAGATCGGCCAGGGTGACTGGGCGGCCGCGGCGGTGAAGAAGGCCATCGACGAGATCCAGGCCGCGGTCATCACCGCCGCGGTGGCCGGATCCGCCGCCGCGAACTCCGGCGGCGGATCCTGATCCACCTAGCTTCGCCCGCGGAGACGCAGCAGCAGACCGGTCGCCACCAGCGCACCACCGATCATCACCAGCAGCGAGACCGGCGGGCCGGTGATCGGCAGGCCGCCGCCCTGCCCGGGCGCCTTCGGTCCGACCGGCGTGCCGGTCACCGCCGCGCTGAAGCTGAGGCCGCCGTCGGTGACCGTGGCGGCGAAGACGGAGTAGCTCTGGCCGTTGGTCAGGCCGGACACCGTGCAGCTGATGGCCTTCGCGGTGCTGCAGTCCGAGCCGTCCTCCCGGTTGAACGCGAGGACGCCGTAGAGCTGCAGCTTGCCTACCCCGAAATCGGCCGGCTGCGTCCAGCTCACCGCGAGCTTCTTGCTGCCGGCCTTCGCCTTCACGGCGGTCGGCGCGCCCGGCACCAGGGCGGTCGCCTCGGGTACGACGTGGTCGTCGGTGGTCCGGTCGCCGAGCTGGCCGTCCGCGTTGTCGCCCCAGCAGAAGGTGTTGCTCGAGATGTCGACCGCGCACGCGTGCCCGTCGCCGACCGAGATCTGGTAGATCCGGCTGCCCTTCATGCCGAACAGGGCGAGGAACGGCGACTCCGGCAACGCGCTCTGGTCGACGACGGCGGGGACGTGGCGATCGGTACGGTTGCCGACGCCCAGCTGCCCCTCGTCGTTGTCACCCCAGCACATCGCCAGACCGAGAGTGGTCACCGTGCACGTGCTGTTGCCGCCGGCACTGACTGTGTAGACGTCGACCGCCGGCGGCAGCTTCACCTGGACCGGCGCGTCGTGATCCGCGATCGCCGCATCGTCGCCGAGCTGCCCGTCGCTGTCCGACCCCCAGCACCAGACCGCGCCGTCCTCGGTCACCGCGCAGGCATGCCGGCCACCGACGTCGATCTGAGTGAACTCCTCGGTCGTGTCGACCTTGACCGGGGTGGCGGTCGACCCGGAGTTGGCCGCGGCGTCGCCGACCTGCCCGTCCGCGTCGGAGCCCCAGCACCAGGCGGCGCCGTCCTCGTCGATCGCGCAGGTGGTGTCGCCGCCCGCGGCCAGATCGATGACGTCACCGAGGCCGGCCACCGGCTGAGCCGTGCTCTCGGACCCCCCGGCGGCGCCGGTGCCGAGCTGGCCGACATCGTTGCGGCCCCAGCACGCGACGTCCTGGTTGTCCTTGATCACGCAGGTGTGATCGGCGCCGGTCGCGACCTGCAGGATCTTCGATCCGACCTTGACCGGTGCGGTACGCGGGGTCGTCGTCCCGTCACCGACCTGTCCCTCGGCGTTGTCGCCCCAGCAGTACAGGGCACCGCCGTCGCCGTCGCCGAACCAGTCCAGCGCGCACGTGTGCGCACGGCCGGCGGCGACCGCGCCCGGCTCTCGCGTCAGCGCCATCTTGGCCGGCTCGGAGTCCCCGGCGCCCCAGCACCAGTACTTGAGGCCGGCGAGGCAGGTCACGTTGCCACCCGCCGCGATGGGCGACCCGCCGACGAAACCGTCGGACACGTCGAGCGCGCCGACCGGGGGCGCCCCGGTGAGCCGTTCGATCATCTTGGCCTGCAGGCCCATCGCCTGGCCGAGCTCGGACGTTTCGTCAGGAGGGGCGGCGAGGGCCGGCGACGGCACGCTCAAGGCGACCGCCGCGACCACGACCGACCAGCGCATTTTCGTGATCATCAAGCACAGAAGAGCACACCGGCCCGCCCGGTTGCGGCGAAATCAGAAATCAAGCCTCTTGCTTGAGTGACCGCAGCAGAACCGTCGCGACGTCGACCACCTCGACGTTCTCCTGCTCGCCCTTGCCGGTGACGCCGTCACCGATCATCGTGTAGCAGAACGGGCAGCCCACGGCGATGGTCTTCGCGCCGGTCGCCAGGGCCTCCTCGGTGCGCTCCACGTTGATCCGCTTGCCGATCTTCTCCTCCATCCACATGCGGGCACCGCCGGCGCCGCAGCAGAAGGACCGCTCGGAGTTGCGCGGCATCTCGGTGAGCCCGCCCTCGATCGCGCTGCCGAGCACCTCGCGCGGAGCGTCGAACACGCGGTTGTGCCGGCCCAGGTAGCACGGGTCGTGGTAGGTCACGCCGCCGTCCACCGGCTGGACCGGGGTCAGCTTGCCCTCGGCAACCAGGTGGGCCAGCAGCTGCGTGTGGTGCACGACCTCGACCTTGAGGCCGAGCTGCTCGTACTCGTTGCCCAGGGTGTTGAAGCAGTGAGGGCAGGTGGCGACGATCTTCTTGACCCGAGCCTCCTGCAGGGTCTCGACGTTCTGCTGGGCCAGCATCTGGAAGACGAACTCGTTGCCGATGCGGCGCGCCGGGTCACCCGTACACGTCTCGCCCTCGCCCAGGATCGCGTAGTCGACGCCGGCCTCGTGCAACAGCTTGGCCACCGCCCGCGTGGTCTTCTTCGCGCGGTCCTCGAACGCCCCCGCGCACCCCACCCAGAACAGGTAGTCGAAGTCTTCCTTCTCACCGACCCGCGGCACCTCGAAGTCGAGGCCCTTCGTCCAGTCCTCGCGGGTGTTCTGCGGGGCGCCCCACGGGTTGCCCTTGTTCTCCAGGTTGCGCAGCATCACGCCGGCCTCGGACGGGAAGCTCGACTCGATCAGCACCTGGTAGCGCCGCATGTCGACGATGTGGTCGACATGCTCGATGTCCACCGGGCACTGCTCGACGCAGGCGCCGCAGGTGGTGCAGCTCCACAGCACGTCGGGGTCGATCACGCCCTGCTCGCCGGCCGTGCCGATCAGCGGCCGCTCGGCCTCGGCCAGCGCGAGCACGTCGACACCCGCCAGCTGCTCCTCGGTCGCCGTCTCCTCGCCGGTCAGATCCTTGCCGCCACCGGCCAGCAGATAGGGCGCCTTCGCGTACGCGTGATCACGCAGGCTGAGCACGAGCAGCTTGGGTGAGAGCGGCTTCGCGGTGTTCCACGCCGGGCACTGCGACTGGCAGCGTCCACACTCGGTGCAGGTGCTGAAGTCGAGCATGCCCTTCCAGGTGAACTGCTCCACCTGGGCGACCCCGAACTGGTCCTTCTCGGGGTCGGCCTCCTCGAAGTCGAGCGGCTTGCCCTCGCTCATCATCGGCCGCAGCGCGCCCAGCCCGGAGCCGGCCGGCTTCTCCGGCGCCCGCTTGAAGAAGATGTTGGGGAACGCCAGGAACCGGTGCCAGGCCACGCCCATCGTCACGTTCAGCGCGATCGTGATCAGCCAGCTCATCGAAATGATCAGCTTGACCAGCGCGACCCAGGTCGGCCCGTCGGCCGCGGCCGGCAGCAGCGCGCCGACGCCGTGGCTGACCGGGGTGGCCCAGGCCGGGAACTCGAACGTGTCGTTGGCGACCTTGAAGCCGCGGATCAGGAAACCGCAGATCAGGACGCCGATGATGATCGCCTCGACGAAGTAGCCCTGCCACATCGTCGAGCCGGTGAACCGGCTGCGCTTGGCCCGCTTGTCCCGCTGCCGGCGATAGATCAGGTAGAGGATGCCGAGCAGGCCGAGAGCACCGATCACCTCGGTGACCAGGCCGTAGACCACCCAATGACCGACGATCGGCAACCCGCCTGAAGGGTTGACGACCTCGAAATACGCCTCCAGCACCAGGAGGAACAGGACCATGAAGGAGACCATCACGAACCAGTGCGCGGCCCCGACGGCGGTCCACTTCAGCATGCGGGTGTGGCCGAGGGTCTCGACCAGCATCGTCCTGGTGCGGGCGCCCTTGTCAGCGAACCGGGCCGGGTCGGGCTTGCCCAGGCGGATCACCGCGGTCATCTGGATGACCGCGCGGACCGCGAGCACCACAGCGACGAGCGTGATCGCCCCGGCGAGCACGGTGGCGATGATCTGCGCTGCGCCCATTACGGCCTCCTCGATGTGGCGGTGGCCCTATGTTACCCGCGGGTAAGACGTGCGCACCTGGGGGTTCTCGCGATAAACGCACCCCGAGTGCAAATACCACGGGGTGCGTCTCGGACAACACCTGGGAAGCGACTCCAACCCGCGCTCAACGCCATCGAGCGAGGATCGCGAGCGAGGCGACCATGGCGCCGAAGCCCACCGCGAGGTTCCAGTAGCGCCACGCCTCCACCGGGTACTGCTGCTCCGAGAGGTAGTAGACGACCAGCCAGGCGATGCCCAGCACGATCAGCGTCACAGCGCTGACCGGCAGCCACATCGGGCTCGGCTTCTTGTTGTTGGCGTTCACCGCCGGCCGGATGTCCGTCGGCGGTGTGTAGACCTTCTTCTTACGAACCTGCGACTTCGGCACGACGCTCTCCTGTGCGGACAACAAGGGCGAACAACCCCGCTGAGCGGCGGCGGGGTCCCCGTCAGCAGCCCGTGGCGAATACTGTTCGACAGCTAGCGTAGTCAAGGCGGCGCGCGCACCGGCACCCGCCGGGGTAACTTTCGTTCCGCTTCAACCACTTACGACGTCGGAGGGTAGCGCGTGGAGTACACCACCGGTGCGCCTTCCTGGCGCCTCGTGCTGCGGCGCGCCGTCGGTGGCCTACGGCCCCGCCTGCGCGGACAGAAGCAAAGGGGCTGGTCGATCGGGGTGCCGCTGATCGCGTTGGCGGCGGGTCTGTTGTTCACGACCTCGGCGACAACCGCTGGGGGTACGTCCTTACGCGACGACCGGCGACCGCAGCTGGCGCAGTTGATCATGGACAAGCGGGAACGGCTCGCGCAGCGCGAGGAGCACGCGGCGGAGCTGCGTACCCAGAAAGACCGGGAAGAGGCCCGCCT
>NZ_JBFAZH010000021.1:0-19675 GCF_040681735.1 Actinoplanes sp. NPDC051633
GCTCGCTGCACCCGGAGTGCGGGGCGGCCGCGGTCCAGCGCGGACCGGCGACCGGCGTCGCCAGGCCCAGGTCGCGAAGCGCGTCGGGCCGGGGCGTCACCAGGACGACGCGGACCGACGGCGGAATGATCCGCAGGTTGCGCCGGTAGTCGGGGTGGACCATCTCGGGCGCCGGGACGAAGAGGATCGAGCCGGGTACGGAGGTGGCGGAGGCGATCGCCTCGGGGGTCCGGGTGCGGCGGTCGACCTTGATGCCCTGCGCGGCGAGCCGGCCGGCGAGGTCGGCGGCGCCGTCCGGCTCGGCACTGACCGGGGACAGGAACGACTCGTCGGACGGGTCCGGCTGCTCGACCGCGTGCACGATCAGGGTCGCGCCGAAGCCGGCGAGCACCACACCGATCGGCAGGACGAACCGGATCCACCGCCGTCGTTTCACGATGCCACCCGGCCGTCGACCGAGCGCAACGCCCGCCCGTCGGTCTCCCGCAGCGCCGCCCGGACCTGCTCGGTGACGGCCAGCATGCGCTGGTCGTGGAAGCGCTCGGCCGGCCGGCGCCCGTACCAGACCTCGGAGAAGATCTGCGTCGCCGTGGCGAGGGGAGCGGCGACCGCGGGGCGCTGACCCCCGGCGATCGCGGCCAGTTCGGCCGCGGTCCAGCCGGGTTGTGCCGGGACCAGACGGGCGGCGACCAGCTCGCCGAGCGTCACACGCAGGCGCTGGCGGATGGCCTCGGCATAGCGGCCCTCCGCGGCCAGCCGGTCGGCCAGCGAGAGGTCGATCGGCCGCGGCTCGTCCGGGGCCTCGGGCTCCGCGGCCGTGATCACCCGCTCCGGCTCCTCGTCCTTCGCCACCTTCGCGCGCTTCGGCCGGCGTTTCGGGATCCACAGCGGATACCAGAACCAGAGCGCGCCGGCCAGCGCCGCGAAGGTCAGCAGGATGAGGAACTGCAGGCCGGGTGGCACGACGTCGAAGACGTCCGCGGCCAGCTCGTCCCAGGCGCGGGTCACGGCGTGTGCACCAGGGCGGCGGCCGGGTCGCCGCCGCGGCTGCGGGTCCGGTTGATCAGGATGTCCAGGCCCTCGGTGCGCACCCGGACCTCCAGCACCAGCACCGCGGTGAGGCAGGCCAGAGCGGCGTACGCGACGGCGTTCGCCAGCGTGCGGGCCAGCGGCACGAGCCACGTCTGCCCGTCCGGCTCGTACCCGGTGGCCCGCGAGACCAGCTCGACCCACCCCGCGCCCAGGGCGACCCGCACCGCGCACCAGGTCAGGTAGGCGACCACGAGGATCCACAGTCCGCGCGCCACCCCGCGTCCGGCGAGCGCGGCGGAGCGGCGCAGCGGCCGCCGTGTGCGGTCGTTGCTGAGGGCGGCGCCAGTCATCGCGAAGAAGCCGAAGAACACCAGCCAGGGAACGAAGAGCAGCAGCGCGGCGACCGCGCCGAACAGGCCGAGCAGCAGGGCGAGGCCGACCGCCGCGACCGGCCGCGACCTGGCGAGCAGGTCGCGATGCCGGACGGAGACCCCGAGCAGCGCGGGCCCGGCCGCGGCGCCGGCCAGCGCGCCGAGCAGCGTGAGGACGACCAGCTCGAAGCCGAACCCGATGGCGACGGTGATCCACCAGGGGAAGAGGTCGGCCTCGGTGGGCCCGTACCAGGACGGGGTCATGTGCCCCCAGGAGCGCAGGGGCGCGAGGGCGAGCTGCTCGAGACCGGCGAGCAGGAGGGCGGCGACGAGCAACGGCAGCGCCCGGCGCCGCAGCAGCGCCATCGCCGCGTCGAGCAGCTCGCCGAGCGTCATGGGGCGCAGCGGGATCTCGGGCTGCGCAGACATGCGGCGAATCCTATTCGACCCGGTCACGCCCCGTAGACCTTGCCATCGATGCATCGACGGATATGGTGCGAGCATGTCCTTCCCGCTCACCCGGCGCACCGTGCTGGCCGCCACTGCCGCCGGCGCCGCCGCTCCGCTCGCTCTCGATGGGCCGGCCACCGCCGGCGCCGCCAAGACATACACGCTCACCGTGCTCGGCACCTCCGACACCCACGGCAACGTCTACAACTGGGACTACTACAGGGACGCCGAGTACGACGACAGCGCCCACAACGACGTCGGGGTCGCCAAGCTCGCCGCCCTCGTCAACCAGATCCGCGACGAGCCCGGCACCACCACGCTGGTGCTCGACGCCGGCGACACCATCCAGGGCACCCCGCTGGCGACCTACTACGCCAAGCAGGAGCCGATCACCGAGACCGGCGAGAAGCACCCGATGGCCAAGGCCATGAACGTGCTGCACTACGACGCCGTGACGCTCGGCAACCACGAGTTCAACTACGGCCTTCCGCTGCTGAACCTCTGGATCCGTCAGCTCGGCTTCCCCGCCCTGGCCGCCAACGCCGTGAACGTCGCGACCGGCCGGCCCGCCTTCCGCCCCTTCGTCATCAAGAAGCTCAAGTTGCAGGGGCGGGAGCTCAAGGTGGGCATCCTCGGCCTCACCAACCCCGGCGTCGCGATCTGGGACCGCGCCAACGTCGAGGGCAAGCTGCGCTTCGAGGACCTGGTCGAGACCGCCGCGAAATACGTGCCGATCATGCGCCGCAACGGCGCCGACCTGGTGATCATCTCGGCGCACGGCGGCGACTCCGGCACCTCCAGTTACGGGCCCGAGCTGCCGAACGAGAACCCGAGCGCGCTGATCGCCGAGAAGGTGCCGGGCATCGACGCGATCCTGTTCGGCCACGCGCACGCCGAGGTCGCCCAGCGGTTCGTCACCAACACGGCGACGGGGGAGCAGGTGTTGCTCTCCGAGCCGTCCAAGTGGGGGCAGCGCCTGACCCGGATGGATTTCGAGCTGGCCAAGGAGAAGGGCCGGTGGGTGGTGAAGAGCAAGCGCTCGGCCACCCTCAACACCAACACGGTGACCGAGGACCCGGACGTGCTCAGGGCGGTGCGCCGGCAGCACGCCAAGACCGTCGCGTACGTGAACCAGGTCGTGGCCCGGTCCACCGAGGAGCTCTCGGCCGCCGAGTCGCGCTACAAGGACACGCCGATCCTCGACTACATCAACAAGGTGCAGACCGACACGGTGACCGCCGCCCTGGCCGGCACGGAATGGGAGGGGACGAAGGTCCTCTCGATCGCCGCGCCGTTCAGCCGCACCGCCGTCTTCCCGCAGGGCGACGTGAAGATCAAGGACGTCGCGGGCCTCTACATCTACGACAACACCCTGGAGGCGGTCGTGCTGACCGGCGCCGAGGTGAAGGCGTACCTGGAGTACTCGGCGAAGTACTTCGTCACGCTGGCGCCGGGCGCGCCGGTCGACCCGGCCACGATCAGCGACCCGGCGGTGCCCGACTACAACTACGACGTCATCTCCGGCATCGACTACGACATCGACATCAGCCGGCCGGTGGGTGACCGCATCGTGATCGACATCGACCCGGCTGCCCGGTTCGTGGTCGCGGTGAACAACTACCGGCGCTCGGGCGGCGGCAACTTCCCGGGCATCGTGAAGACCCAGGTCTACAACGCCCAGCAGGAGATCCGTCAGCTGCTGATCGACTGGGCGCAGGCCAAGGGCGTGATCGACCCGGCCGACTTCTTCGTCCCGAACTGGCGCCTGGTCCGGGCCGGCGTGCCGGTCTTCTAGACGGCGAACCGCGGCGCACCCTTCCCCGCCGGAGGGTGCGCCGCGAGCTGTTGTGCCGTTACTTCTTCGCCGGCACCGCGGTCCATCTGCCGTCGGAGTCGGCGGTGACCGCCAGCGTGCCGGTGCGTCCGTCGTCCAGGGCGAGCACGCAGTCGTAGCGGCGGATGCCGCTCGCGTCCCGCTCACCGACCGGGTCGCAGTTGGCCGTGGTGGCCTTGACCTGCGCGGCGCCGGCCAGCTTGCCGTCGGTGACGATGTTCTCCTGCACCTGCCGGGTGATCGAGTTCTCGTTGGCGGCCTGCAGCGCCGGGATGCCGGCCGCCACGAAGACCGCGGCGAGCATCGAGCCGATGGCCATGGTGACGCCCCAGGCGATCCAGTAGGGCCCCACGCTGTTGCGGCCGCGGCGGGCCATGTCGGCCCGCTTGACCACCGTGACCAGCGCGAGGATCCCGAAGAAGAACGTCCAGAGCACGACCGGCCACCACGCGGGCGGGGTCGGCCGCGACGCGGCCTGCATCTCCTCGGGGAAGGGGACGAGCAGCTGCCCGTGCTGGGTGTAGGGGCCGTCGAGCGTCGCGGGCGGCTCGTTCGGCGGCGGGGGAGCCCAGGGCGGCGCCGTCGAGTATGCCGTGGTCGGCGGCTGCTGCTGTTGCTGTGGGTAGGGCATTTGCGTCGTCATGCGGGGGCCTTCCCGGGTAGCGGCTCGGGGTGCAGCGCCGTGCCAGAGTGGTCCTCCAATCGGTCCTGGCGGTGGAGACCTGAGCGCAACCGGTCGCGCATTTTCCGGGTACGAGTGCCGGACCTCCCGCCTTCCGCAGCGACGTCCCGCCCTGCGAGGAGGCGCAGCGCTACTGCACAGCCACCTGCATCTCGGTGACCCAGAGGTCGTATTCGCCGGGCGGGCACTCCAGATAGATCTCCCGGGCGTACCCCTCGCCCACGGCCCGGTATCCGTTGTCCTCGATCCATGCCGCGATGGTCTGGCCGGTGCGGAACGCGTCGTCCATGTGCCCGTGGTGCAGCAGCGTCGCCGCGTGCTCGAGGGCCGGCAACACCACCACCTCGAACCCCGGGTCGGGCGGCACCTCGCCGGCGAACGGGAACGCGGCGTGCACGATGATCGACTCGTCGCCCGCGCCGCCGGGCGCCGCCGCGTAGTGCGCGAGCGGGGCGCCGGCCATGCGCACCCCGGCCGCTTCCATCCGCTCCATGAGCTGGGGATAGAGCGGGCTGAGCGCGGGCCCGATGTCGGCCGCCTGATAGCTGGCGCAGGGCGCGGAGAGTTGCACCACCCGCTGCGCCGGGATGCTCTTGAGCACGACCTCGCCGGTGTCCAGGTGCCCCTCGGTCTCGATCATCCGCAGCCGCGCGTCGACGGACGCCAGCCGGGCGGTGTCCGTGGCCACCTGCTCGGCCAGCTGGGCCCGGCGCAGCCGCAGCATGCCGCGCAGCTCACCCGGATCGACCTTCTCGTCGATCATCGTCTGCACCTGCTCGAGGGTGAACCCGAGGTCTTTGAACGCGACGATCCGGTTGAGCGCGGTGAGCTGGGCCGCCGTGTAGTAGCGGTAACCGCTGGACGGGTCGACCCGCGCCGGGCGCAGCAGCCCGATGGCGTCGTAGTGCCGCAGCATCCGCACCGACACGCGGCCCAGGTTGGCGAAGTCGCCGATGCCGAACACCGGTCAGCGCCTAACCATCGCCGGCGCCGCCGGCCTCGGCGGCCTGACCCCCGCTGTTGTCGCCGCCGCCGTCATCACCGCCGCCGCCGTCGCCGGGCTCGGTCGTGGTCGGCTCGGTCGTCGGCGTGGTCGGCTCGGTGGTGGGTGTGGTGGGAGTGGTCGGTTCGTCGGTCGGGGTCGGCGGCTTGGTCGTCGGCGTGACCGTCTGGGTCGGCTTCGGACTCACCGAGGGCGACCGGCTGGGCACCGGGTTGGCGTTCGGCCGGCGGCTCGGCACGGTCTCGGACTGCACCGGCACGGGCGGGGCCTCCGGATCGGTGCTGGCCGACTGCTCCGCGGCGCCGCTGGTGGTCGGCTCGACCTGGTTGCCGGTCGGGTTGTCCGGCCGCAGCGCGATGAGCGCCGCCAGACCGGCAGCGGCGAGGCCGAGAACGATCACCGCGACCAGGACCGCCAGCTGACCGGCGGACCGCTTGGGGCGGCGCGGCTGGGGCGGCGAGGCCGGCAGGTCGCGGGGCACGGGCACCTGCCGGGTCGGCGCCCCGGGGCTGAGCGGTGCGGTGAGCGCGGTGCCGGTGAGCGACCGATAGTCCATCGGTGTGGTCGCGGCGAGAGCGGCCTCGGCAAACTCGGCGGCGCTGCCGAACCGGTCGTCCGGGTGCTTGGCCATCGCCTTGGTGATCAGCTGGCGGACCGCGACCGGCACGTCGTCGGGCAGCGGCGGCGGATCGTCCTCGAGGTGCATGAGCGCGACCTGCAGCGCGTTGTCACCGTCGAACGGCGGGTGGCCGGCGATGCAGTGGTAGGCGACCGCGCCCAGCGCATAGATGTCGGTGGCCGGCGTGACGTTGCCCTTGGCCACCTGCTCGGGCGCCATGTAGAGAGCGGTGCCGACGATCGAGTTCAGGCCCGTGACACTGGTCACCGCGGCCGACCGGGCCACCCCGAAGTCCACCAGGATCACCGCGCCGGTGGGCTTGACCATCAGGTTGCCCGGCTTCACGTCGCGGTGCACCGTGCCGTTCTGATGTGCCGCGTGCAGCGCGTCGGCGGCCTGGGCGACGATCGACATGGTCTCCGCCACGTCCAGCCGGCCGGCCTCCTTGAGGCGGGTGGACAGCGGCTCCCCCTCGACGAACGCCATCACCAGGTATGCGCACTGGTCGTCGCCGCCGGTCTCGCCGGAGCTCGAGTAGTCGAAGACCTCCACCACGCCCGGGTGCCGGAACGCCGCCATCATGCGGGCCTCGCCGTAGAACCGGGCGGAGAACTCCGGGTCGGCGGTCATCGCCTGACGCAGCACCTTGACCGCCACCACCCGCCCGAGCACCACGTCGGTCCCGCGCCAGACGTCGCCCATCCCGCCCGTGGCGATGCGCTCGTCCAACCGATAGCGGTTGTCGAGCAGATTGCCGACGTCGAGCACCAGGGCACCTCTTCTATGGGGGTGGGGGTTCTGCAGGGGTGGGGTTATGGAGGTGGGGTCGGAGTGCGGGCACCATGCTACCGAGCGACGGGCGTCACCGCCGGAGCAGCGGCGGCACCCGGCGGCCCTGCGCGCAGTCGGACACCAGCTGCGCGAGGCGGCGTGCCCGGGTCTCCTCCTTCTTGGCGCTGACCACCCAGTGAGCTGCGGCTTTGCGGTATGACGGCGCCTGCGCCAACCACCACTCGAACGCCTTCGGGTCCGCTTTCAGAGCCGCCAGCTGCGTATCGTCCAGCTCCGCGCCGACCGGCTGCTCGTACGAATAGGCCGCCACCCGGTCCGGCTTGCGCTCCTCGAAGACCTTGAGCCCCGCCGGGCGCATCAGGCCCTGCTCGGTGAGCCGGGCGATCGCCTCCACGTTGATCGCGCTCCACACGCTGCCCTTGCGTCGTGGCGTGAATCGCACCTGGTAGCGCTCGTCGTCGATGCGGCGGCCGATGCTGTCGATCCAGCCGAAGCACAGCGCCTGCTCGATCGCCTCCGGATGCGAGATGCCGGTCCGCGAGCTGTTCTTCTTGTAGTAGCCGACGAACAGCTCGGCCGCCGTCTCGTGGTGCTTTTCGAACCACTCGCGCAGTTCAGCGGGGGTGGCGAAGAACACGGCCTCGGACATGCGGACAGCCTAGATCCGCGAGGCGACCTCGTGGGGGGACCGCTGGGCGGTGAGGGGCGCCGCCCAGCGGCCAAACTCGGGCGAGGTGTCAGGAGTCGTACTTGGGCGTGACGACGACCGCCGTCTCGGCAAGCTCGAGCTCCTCGTTCTCCGCCTGGCGCTCCAGCGCGGCCCGGGCGGAGGTCGCCGCGGCCCAGCCGATCGCCGCGCCGAGCAGCGCCGCACCGATCACCAGCCCCCACGGCACGCCGGGGCGCTTGCCGGCCAGTGCGTCGGCGGCCAGCGCGGCCCGCGCCAAGGCCTCGTCCCTGGCCGAGGCGGCCTTGCGGCCGGCCCGGCCGGCCAGCTTGACGCTCTTGTCCTGCGCCTCGGTGGCGAACTTCGACGACTTCTTCGACGCCTTGCCGGCCAGCTTGCTCGCAGTGGCGCTGGTCACATCAACCGCGTGCGAGCCGGCTTCCCGGGCGCTGTCGCTCGCCGTGGTCACCGCGGACGACAGGTAGTCCCACGCGTCAGCGGCCGTACGCTCCGCCTTGTTCTTCTTCGAGAACATCGTTCTCCCGCCCTTCCGGTCGCCGGTTGACCTTCTTCCGTGCCCAGCGCGTCCGCGCGGCAAACGTCACGTGAACCCTCCCCGGGCCCGTCTTGTGTGGAGCGTCACGACCAGCAAAATCGCTGGACCCGGCTGGATAGGCTGGGCGAGTTCCTGAGTCCCACACAGGTGGTTATCAGGTTCGGTGCATAGCCTCATGGGCAGTTTCACCGAACCCTTCGAGGGTCGCCATCGCGGCTCGCGGCAAGGCAGACGCGCGGGGCATCCCGGGCGGGTGGAGGTATTGGCGTGACGCTGTCGATAACGAGGTCGACATCGGCCGACACGGTCGAGGTGGCCCCTATGGGGGAGATCGACGTCGAGAACGCGTACATGATCAAAGACGCGGTGCAGGAGGTCCTCGGCGAGGGCCGGCCACGCCGCATCGAGCTCAACATGCGCGGGGTGACGTTCATCGACTCGGTGGGCATCAGCGGCCTCGTGAGCGCGCACCAGCTCGCCGGCATCGCCGGGGTCCCGCTGGTCGTCACGCGACCCAGCCGCTTCGCGCACCGGCAACTCTGGGTGACCGGCCTGCTCGGTCTCTTCGGCAATCCCGAGCCGGCACCGGACACCGCCGGGCCCGCCGAGCAGCCGGCCGTGTCCGGCACGTGACCGCGAGTGTCATTCACATTAAGCCTTCTTTAGGTACTTGTTGCCCGTGTGACTGATACGGAATAGTCCCCGGGCGTGGCGCGACTTCCGATGGGCACGGCCATCTTCCGGCGATATGTGCTCATCGGTGCCATCGGGCAGGGCGGCGTCTCCACGGTCTATTCGGCCATCGACGTCAACCGGGGGCGCAAGCTCGCGGTGAAGATCCTGGCTCCGGCGATGGCCGGCAGCCGGCACGCGCGCGATGACGTGCGACGCGAGGCGCTGATCACCGACCGTCTGCGCCACCCGAGCGTTCCCCGGGTGTTCGAGTACGGCGAGGCGCCCCTGCCGGACGGCACCGTGGTGCCGTTCGTGGTCCTCGAGCTGCTCGCCGGCGTCCCGCTGACCGATCTGCTCGTGCGCGGCCCGCTGCCGTGGCGCCAGGCGGTCCGGATCGCCGCGTCCATCGCCGACGTGCTGGCCGTGGCGCATCGGCGTGGCGTGGTGCACCGCGACCTGAACGCGCGGAACGTCATGGTCACCTCGACCGGCCCGAAGATCATCGACTTCGGCCTGGCCACCGCGGCGCAGGGCGTGGACACCCGCCACCGCACCGACCTGGTGGTCGCGCCCTCGCACCCCAAGACCGCCTTCGCCAGCCCGGCCGACGACGTCTACACGCTCGGCGTGCTGCTCTACGAGATGCTGACCGGCCGGTCGCCGTACCCGGCCGCCGCCGCGGCCGCGATCCTGTCCGCCGGCCGCACCGCGCACCTCGCGCCGACGCCGGTGCTGGCGATCCCGGGCCTGCCGTCGCGGGTCCGCGACCTGGTCCGCGCCTGCATGGCGAAGACGCCGCGGACCCGCCCGGCCGGCGCCGAGGTCGCGCTGAGCCTCTGGGCGGTGCTGGACACCCCGCTCAACGCGACCATCGGCTGAGATCGCTCACGCCCAGGGCATCGGGCCCTCGAAGGCGATCTGGTAGGTCTCGAACAGGATGGCCTCCTCGACGCCCATCGCCGGCCCGCCCTGCCTCGCGAACCAGGTCAGCATCGGGCCGGGCTCGGGCCCGCCGGCGCCGAGGCCCTTCGTGTACTCGTCATGCGCCGCCAGCGAGGCGATCCCGCGCTGCAGCGGCTCGCCCGTGACGTCGACCCCGTGCGTCGGGCTGGGACTGCCACCGAAGGCGACGAAGCGCACGCCGCCCCACGGCTCGAGTCCCTCGTCGGCCAGCTCGGGGAAGATCCACCGGTTGCCCGCGTCGCGGGCCGCGTCGAGGGTCGCCAGTCCGACCACCCGGTGATCGGCCTGGTTCGGCATGTTCGCCATCATCTTGATCGCGAAGTCGCCGGATACGACGACCTCCGGCCGGTGCCGCCGGATCACCCTCGCGATGTCCTTGCGGAGCTGGTTGCCGTACTCCACGACCCCGTCGCGATGATCGAGGAACTCGACCACCTCGACCCCCACCTCACGGGCGCCGGCCCGCTCCTCCTCCTGGCGCAGCGGCCGGGCCTTGTCCGGATGCATCGAGTCGATGCCGGCCTCGCCGCTGGTGGCGAGCAGATAGGTCACCGTCTTACCCTGTGCGGTCCACCGGGCCACGGCGGACGCGGCGCCGTACTCGATGTCATCGGGATGCGCGGCCACGCACAGGCAGCGGTCCCAGTCCTCCGGCAACGGCGGCAGAAGATCAGTCATGAACGTAGTGTGCTCCGCGTGGACCTCTCGCGTCTCCATCCGCAGGCTCGTTCCGCCTTGAGCGCTCAGCGGCGCGTCCCGCTGACCGTGGAGAACCTTCCCGGGGTACGCCGCAGCATGGCCGACGCCGCGCCCGAGGAGGTCGGCGCCGGACCCGCCGTGCGCGAGGTCACCGACGTCGACGCGGGCGGTGTCCGAGCCCGCTTCTACCGCGACCGCGACGATGCGCCGGTGCTGCTCTACGCCCACGGCGGCGGGTGGGTGATGGGCGACCTGGCCACGCACGACGGGCTGTGCCGGCAGATCGTGCACGACTCCGGGTGGTCGGTGCTCGCGGTGGACTACCGGCTCGCGCCCGAGCACCCGTACCCGGCGGCCCTCGAAGACGTGGAACGCGCGCTCGCGTGGCTGCCGGCCGGGCCGGTGGCGGTCGGCGGGGACTCGGCGGGCGGCTGGCTGGCGGTAATGGCGGCCCGGCGCGCGACCCGTCCGATCGCCGCGCAGGTGCTGATCTGCCCGGCGCTGGACCCGGCGATGGCCTATCCCGATCTGGACGACTTCGGGCTGCACCGCGACGAGATGCGGTTCTTCTGGGAGGCGTTCGCGCCGGGCGGGCTGGAGGCGGCCGCCGATCCGATGCGGATGGACGTCACCGGCATGCCGCCGGCGATCGTGATCACCGCCGAGCTGGACGTGCTGCGCGACGAGGGGGAGCGGTACGCGGCCCGCCTGCAGGACGCCGAGGTGCCGGTGACCGCGGTCCGGCACCTGGGCGTCAACCACAACTTCGCCCGCAAGCTGGCGATCTTCGACGCCGCCCGGGTCGCGATCGCGGAGATCGCCACGGTGCTGGGATCGGTGCTCAGATCGACGACGTCCGCACCCTGATCGCCTCGAGGTTGAGGCGGACGTCCTTGGCCTCGCCCGGCGCCCGGATCGGCGTCACCGACGCGTATCCCTCGGCCAGCGCGGTGATGTCGGTGCCCGGCTCGAGACCCTCGTCCGCCGCCTGGATCGCGGTGCGCACGAAGCCCTCCTCGCGCTCGGCGATGCTCACCTGCACCTGACCGAACCGGGCCAGGGACGCCCGGCGCAGTCCGCGGATGCCGTCCACGTGCAGGTCCGGCACGTTCAGGTTGAGCACCGTGCCGGCCGGGGTGTGCAGCAGCGTCGGCAACAGCTTCACCGCGAGGCCGGCCGCGCTCATCCAGTGCCGCTGCTCGTCGTCGGTCTTGTCCAGCTCGGCGATCGCCGACCCGGCGCGGGCCGTCGAGGTCGCCCCGAGGGGGCGCGGGTTCTCCACCCTTGCCGGAGGCGGCACGGCCCCCGGGGTGAGCACGTCGAGGGACACGGCCAGCCCCCGCAGCCCGGCGTGCGAGGCGGTGAGGGTGGCGCCGACCGTGCCCGAGTGCACCAGGGCCGCGCCCGCGTTCGCGCCGCGGTTGATGCCCGACAGCACGACCGTCGGTGCTTCGCCGAACGCCTCCCGCAGCGCCAGCAGGACGATGAAGGCGGGGGAAGCCGCCACGCCGTACGCGGGCACGTTGCGGGCGCCGGACAGCTCCCGGGGCTCGACGACGATCTTGCCGTCCTCCTCCACGGCGGTGACCGACGCGCTGCTGCCGCTCGCCTCGGTGAGCGGGGCGGCCACCACGACGTCGTACCCGGCGCGCTGCACGGTCCGGGCCAGCCAGCGCAGCCCGGGCGCGTCGATCCCGTCGTCGTTGGTGATCAGGATGCGTTCGGTCATCGTTCGACCAGCTCCACCGCCGGCTCGAGCGCGAACACCCTGAGACTGCTCATGTCCCAAGTGTCACCGACGGCCGTCGTGGCCGCCCGCGGTTCGGCGAGACAGAACCTAGCGCGGCACCATCGACGTCAGTTCCATCACCGTGCCGACCAGGTCCGGATGGGCCCGCAGCAGCTCCTCCATGCGCACCCGCCAGGCGCCCATCTCCACGTCGGGCACGGTGCGGTCACCGCCGGTGCGGGCCAGGTTGTCGAGGACCCGGACGCGGGTGGCCTCGAGCGGCAGGTAGAAGTCGGGGCCGAGCCGCCGGATCACGTGATCTGCGAACGCGTCGTAATAGGGCGTCTGGGCGATCCGGACGAACGCGCGGGCGGCATCCCACGCCACGCGCGGCTGATGGGTGACCATAGTCATGCCCTCATCATGAGCGCTGCACGTGATCGACGCCACACCCCTCACCAGCCGGCCGGGCCGCATCTCCCGCCGCCGACCGCGACCGGCTCGACCTGCAGCGTGGCGTGGTCGATCGAGAAGTCGTGGTGCAGGGCCTCGCGTGCGGTGGAGAGCACCGTGCCCAGCTCGGCGGCCGGCTCCAGGCTCAGATGCGCCGACGCCACGTCCATGCCCGACGTCAGCGTCCAGACATGCAGGTCGTGCACGTCGCACACGCCCGGGACGGCGGCCAGCCGGTCACGCACCGAGGCGACGTCGACATGCCGGGGCGCGGCCTGGACCAGGATGCGCACCGCCGAGCGGGCGAGCGCGAACGTGCGGGGGAGGATCATCAGCGCGACCGCCACGGCGACGATCGGGTCCGCGTACGTCCAGCCGGTCAGGGCGATCACGACGGCCGCGACGATCACGCCCGCCGACCCGAGCAGGTCACCGATCACCTCGAGATAGGCGCCCCGGATGTTGATGCTCTCCCGCGCCCCGGAGCGCAGGAGCAGGAACGCGACGATGTTGACGATCAGGCCGCCCACCGCGACCACCAGCATCGAGCCGGCCGGCACCTCGGGCGGGTCGGTGAACCGGCGGGCCGCCTCGATCAGCACGTAGACCGCGACGCCGGTGAGCAGCACGGCGTTGGCCAGAGCGGCGAGCACCTCGAGGCGATAGAGGCCGAACGTGCGCTGCGAGTCGGTGGAGGACCGGGCGGCGGCGGTGATCGCGGCCAGGGCCATCGCGATGCCCAGCACGTCGGTGAACATGTGCCCGGCGTCGGAGAGCAGCGCGAGCGAGCCGGTGAACAGCGCCGCGGCCGCCTCGATGAGCATGAAGCCGGCCAGCAGGGAGGCTGCCAGCCAGAGCCGCCCGCGATGTGCCGCGGCGGCGTGGCGGGCCTCGCCCGCGTGGTCGTGACCGGCTCCCATGAGTCAACCCTCCGACGCCCCGGCAGGCCCTGACCAATGTATGTTCACATCGCTATATTTGCAACTGGCCTTCAGTCTTGTCAGGGGTGGCGGTGGGGCTGCGGATGGCTTGAACTCGATTGCCATTACCGGGGTATGACTTGAGGACCATCGAACCGCCTGGAAGGAAGTCGCTTCGTGTCCAGACGTACCCTCGCGATCGTTGCCCTGACCGCGCTCGCGGTCGTTGCGGGCGCGACGCCGGCCTCGGCCGGCTCGTCGCACCACCCACACCTGAAGACCACGTTCGACCTGCCCGCCGGCTTCCAGCCGGAAGGAATTGCCATCGGCAACAGCCCGTACGCGTATTTCGGCTCCCGGGTGGACGGCGACATCTACCGCGCCAGCCTGAAGACCGGCCGGGGTGAGGTGATCACCCAGGGCCCGGGCACCCAGTCGCTCGGCATGAAGCTCGACCGCCGTGGCCGGCTCTTCGTCGCCGGCGGCTCCGGCGGCGACGCCCGCGTGATCGACGCCCGCAGCGGCCGCGTCCTCAGGTCCTACAAGCTGCAGACCATCCCGTCGTTCATCAACGACGTGATCATCTCGGGCGGGTCCGCCTGGTACACCGACTCGACGAACCCGACGCTGTTCCAGGTCAAGCTCGGCCGGGAGGGCAAGCTGCCGTCGGCGGCCCGCGCCGTTCCCCTGACCGGCGACATCGAGTACACCACCGGCAACAACGCCAACGGGATCTCCGCCTCGCCGGACGGCCGGGCGCTGATCATCGTGCAGTCCAACACCGGCAAGCTGTTCCGCACGACCTACCGCGGCGCGACCACCGAGATCGACCTCGGTGGCGAGAACGTGCTCAACGGTGACGGGCTCTGGCTGCGCGGCCGCACCCTGTACGTGGTGCAGAACCGGCTCAACCAGATCGCCAAGATCCAGCTGAACTGGTCCGGCACCCGCGGCACCGTGGTGTCCCGCACCACCAGCCCGGACTTCGACGTGCCGACCACGATCGCCGAGTACGCCCACCGGCTGTACCTGCCGAACGCCCGGTTCACCACCACGCCGACGCCCACGACGCCGTACAACGTGGTGTCGGTCAGGATCCCGTAGGGCGCCACCGTGCCGACGTGCCCACCGTGGTGAGGCGCTGTGTGGCCCGGGAGAGAGCGACGTAGAGCGTCCGCGTGCCGGCCGCGTCGACGGCGATCTCTCCCGGGTCGACCAGCACGACCGCGTCGTACTCCATGCCCTTGGCCTCGAGCGCGGTGACCACCCGCACCCGCTCCGGCAGCCCGGACAGCCAGCCCGCCACCTCGTCGCGGCGCGGCACCGGCGTGATCACGCCGATCGTGCCGTCCACGTCGGCGAGCTGCTTCTCGGCCGTCTCGCGCACCGCCTCGGCCAGCGACGCCGGGTCCACCACCAGGTCGACCGGCTCGACGCCGGTGCTGCGGACCGCGGTCGGCAGCGGCAGGTCCGGCAGCAGGGTCCGGATCACGCTCGCGGCGACGGCGAAGATCTCCGCCGAGTTGCGGTAGTTGGTGGTCAGCGCGTACGTGTTGCGCTTGCGGGAGCCCAGCGCCTTGTCCCGGGCGCGGTCCAGCTCCGCCGGGTCGCCCGCCCACGCCGTCTGGGCCGGGTCGCCGACGATCGTCCATGACGCGTACTGGCCGCGGCGCCCGATCATCCGCCACTGCATCGGCGACACGTCCTGCGCCTCGTCGACGACCACGTGCGCGTAGTCGCGGTAGTCCTCGTCGCGCTGCACCTGCTGCGCCCGTTGCGCCGCCATCCGGTCGGCCATCGTGCTGACCTCCTGGATCCCGTCCCGCACGTGGAACGGGTTGCGCTGCTTCTTCTGCGGCCGGCGCGGCCGGCCCATGATGTCGTCGAGCTCGTCCAGCAGCGCGACGTCGGCGATCGTCGGCTCATTCCCGAACGAGCCCTGCAGCAGGGCGATCTCGTCCCGCGACAGCACCCCGTTCGCGTACGCCCGCAGCCGCGGCGCCTCGGCCAGCCAGCGCAGCACCCGCATCGGCGTCAGCCGCGGCCACCACGCCCGGAGGAAGTCGCGGAAGTCCCCGCGGTCGGCCAGCTCCGCCTCGAAATCCGGCTTCTCGGGCAGGTTGGTGACCTTGAGGCTGCGCGCCTGGGCCCAGAGCGCGTCGAAGACGCCGTCGAAGCCCGACCCGCGCACCTCGTTGCGCCGCGCGCCCCGCGGCAGAGCCCGGCGCCGGATCCGGTCGAGCTCCTCGCGACCCAGCCGCAGCAGCGTCCCCCGGTAGAGCAGTCGCAGCTCGCTCGGCGCACCCGGCACCGCGTCGTGCGAGGCCCGCTCGAGCACCCGGCGCATCCGCAGCGACCCCTTGACCGCGGCCACGTCGGTCGGGTCGGAGCGGCTCGCGACCCAGCCCGGCACCAGGGTGCCCAGCGACCTCAGCGTCGCCGTGTCCTCGCCCAGCGACGGCAGCACCGTCGCGATGTACTCCACGAACACCCCGGACGGCCCGACCACCAGGATGCCGCCGCCGGCGAACCGGTTGCGGTCCGAATAGAGCAGGTACGCCGCCCGGTGCAGCGCCACCGCGGTCTTGCCGGTGCCCGGCCCGCCGGTCACGATCGTCACTCCGGAGGAGGGGGAGCGGATCGCCTCGTCCTGCTCCCGCTGGATGGTGGCGACGATGTCCCGCATGCCGGTGCCGGTCGCCTTCGAGAGGCTGGCCAGCAGCGCCCCGTCGCCGACCACCCGCATGCTTTCCGGCGCCGCGTCCGGGTCGAGCAGGTCGTCCTCGATCCCGATCACCCGCTCGCGGCTGGACTGGATCATCCGCCGGCGCACCACGCCCATCGGGTCGGCGGCGGTCGCGCGGTAGAAGGCCGCCGCGGCCGGCGCCCGCCAGTCGACGACCAGGGGCTGGGCGTCCTCGTCGCGGATGCCCATCCGGCCCACGTAGTGCACGGCCTCGGTCGTCAGGTCCAGACGACCGAAGACCAGGCCCTCGTACTCGGTGTCCAGCGCGTGCCGGCGCCGGGCGGCGTGGAAGACCATGGCGTCCCGCTCGACCAGGGCGCCGTACGTGCCGACCCCGGCCAGCTGATAGCCCTCCCGCTCCGCACGCGAGGCGTCCTTGCGCAGCTCGGCGAGCCGGGCATAGACCCGGTCGACGTGCTCCTGCTCGACGGCGATCTCCTGCTCCAGGACGGTGTCGCTCAAGGTGTCTCGGCTCCTCTGGTCCCGCACAGGTGTCGTCGCCCCCCGAAAAAAGGGGGCAATCGAACTTACTCCTGCACGGCGACCTCCGTCGACGTCGGCACGCGTCGTTGCGAAAACAGTGTCAGGCGGCCTCGTCGAGACGGGCGTCGGCAGGCGCGCTGCGGCGCTTGCGGCCGCGCCCGATCGCCGTCGTGCCGGAGGCGCGGGCGATCACGTCGCGCAGCGCCCCGGTCACCTCGGCCGGGCTCTCCAGCATCGGCATGTGCCCGATGCCGGGCAGCACGGTCAGCTCGGCGCCGGGCAGCGCGCCCGCGATCGACTCGGCGCACGGCAGCGGGGTCAGCCGGTCGCGGTCGCCGACCAGCACGGCGGTGGGCACGTCGCCGAAGTCGACCAGCGTCTCGAGCCGCTGCTGGGCGCCGATCGACGGGCGGAAGCCGCCGATCGAGCGCAGCGACGCCCGGCCCACCGTCCGCATGGTCAGGGTCAGGTTCGTCGCCGAGCACTCGTCGCCGAACAGCAGCCACCGCACGCTCGGCCGCAGCACCGGCAGCAGCGCGCGGTGCGGACGCCAGGCGCCGCAGCGGGCCAGCACCCCGGCGCCGATCGTCTCGCCGCAGCGCATCAGCGTCGCGAGCTGCTCGGGCAGGCCGTACCGGGTGTGCGTGTGCCCCTCGGCGGTCGAGGAGACGAAGACGAGGCCGGCCACCCGCTCGGCGAACTCGGCCATGTGCGTGGCGGCGTACTCCATGATCGTCATGCCGCCCAGCGAGTGCCCGGCCAGCACGATCGGGCCGGACGGCGCCTGGGCGCGGATCACCTCGGCCAGGTCGGCGCCGAGCTGGGTCAGGGTGGCGGCGGAGAGCCGCGTCGTGCCGGAGCGGCCGTGGCCGCGCGCGTCGTAGGCGACCACGCGCACGTCGCCGAGGTCCTCGACCTGGTGGTGCCAGATGCGCCGATCGAGGCACCAGCCGTGCAGCAGCACGACGGTCACCGGCGCGTCGGCCGGGCCGGACGTCTCGACATGCAACCGGACGCCGTCGGGAAGGATCACTTCCGACCGCTCGGTCATGGGCACCTCCGTGTGTCGCACGGCCCCGTAGTACCCACGGGTAATAAGCATCACTCGTGACAAAGCCAAAATCCACAGCCTGTCGGGGATCATGCGCCGAACGGTCGCTCATTTGCGGCGGGCCGGCCGGAGTGACCTCGATCGCACTAGGTGGCGCAGTCGCCCCGCTCGGCGAGAATGGCAGCATGACGGCCACTTCACGCGCACCGGCAGGCACCCCGGTGGTGCGGCCCGCGGACGCCCTCGCCGAGCTGGTTGCCGGCAACCGCCGCTTCGTCAACGGCGAGCCCGAGCACGGGCACGAGGTCTCGGCTGCCGCCGCGGCCTCCGGCGGGCAGCAGCCGCGGGCGGTGGTGCTCGGCTGCATCGACTCCCGCGTGCCGCTCGAGGCGATCTTCGACCAGACCTTCGGGTCGATGTGCGTGGTGCGCTCCGGCGGGCACGTCGTGGACCGGGCCGTGCTGGGGTCGGTCGGCTTCGCGGTGGGCGCGCTGGGCGTACCGCTGATCATGGTGCTGGGGCACGTGCGGTGCGGCGCGGTGGCGGCCACCGTGGATGCGTTGCGCACCGGCGAGCGCCCGGCCGGCGACGTCGGTTACCTGGTCGACGAGATCGCCCCGGCGGTCCGGTCGGCCGGCACCGAGGGTCCGGACGCGGCCGACCGGGCGATGCGTGCCCACGTGACCCGCACGGTGAGCCGGATGCAGGAGATCGCCGGCGTGCCCGAGGCGATCGCCGCGGGCCGGGTGTCGGTGGTGGGCGCCGTCTATGACCTCGACACCGGCTGGGTCGACCTGCTCAGCTGAGGCCGGCGCGTACCCGGCGCGTACCCGGCGCGTACCCAAAAGGTGTTGATCTTCAGGAAATGCAAGAACGCCCACCCGAGCCGGGTGGGCGTTCTCGTCGCGAGCTCAGCTCTCGAAGACGCCGGCGTCGACGAGACGCTTCTCGGTGTCGGCCCAGCCGTCGTTCGGGAACTGCTCGTTGAGCACGTTGAGCTCCGTGCGGATCTTCGCCCCGTGACCGGCGGCGCTGAGGATGCGGATCTCCTCGACGAACGCGTCCGAGTCGGTCCTGAGGTGATTGGTCTTGCCGTTGGTCAGGTTCCGCACGTAGGCGAAGCGGCCCTTGGCCAGCGGGATCAGGTACTTGTACTCACCGAGGACGCTCAGCGCGCCACCGGTGCCCTGTCCGGCGCGGACTGAAGCGCGGGCGGTCTTGGAGGTGTTGCTCGCCACGGCGGTACTCCTTGTTGGAAAGCTCAGTTGTCGGTGCGGCTCAGCCAAAGCCGAAGCAGAAAAAAGGCCTCAGCAAGCCTACACGACCGCCGCGATGCCGTGCCGTCGGAGCAGGTCCGGCCGTTAGTCCAGGTGGGCCTCCACGGCCGTCTCATGAGTCGATATTGCGGTTTCTCTGGCGCACCATCCGTGGCAACCGGCATCATGGGACACGATCAACCGTGGTCGAGGTCGTAGGGGAAGACGCACCTCGGTCTCCGGGAGGTCACCGTGCCAACGTGTGGCGTCGTATACGTCCACTCGACACCACTCGCCGTGTGCCAGCACGTCGAGTGGGCGATCGCGCGCGTCCTGACAGCGCCGGTCACTCTGCACTGGACGGCGCAGCCGGTCGATCCGAGCGCCCGCCGCGCCGAGTGCTCCTGGTCCGGACGGCCGGGCACTGGTGCTGAGCTGGCTGCTGCCCTCAGACAGTGGCCCATGATCCGTTTCGAGGTCACCGAGGAGCCCAGTCAGGGCGTCGACGGTGAGCGCTTCATGCACGTGCCGGGCCGTGGCCTGTTCCACGGCACGATGGGCGCGTCCGGCGACATCCAGCTCGGCGAGGACCGGCTGCGGTCCATCATGGCGTCGGCTCGCGCGCCGGAGGCGCTCTCGCACGCGCTGGAGAAGGCGCTGGGTACGGCCTGGGACGCCGAGCTGGAGCCCTATC
>NZ_JBFAZH010000022.1:0-19501 GCF_040681735.1 Actinoplanes sp. NPDC051633
ACCCCCCCCACCCACCTGTGTTGTGGGGTCACGGTCTGCCAGCGGTGCCCCCCCCCCCCCCCCCCGGCGGGCGGGGGGGCCCCCCCCCCCCCCCCGCGCCCGCGGTCGTGGTCGTGCACCGCGACGGTTCGCCGGCCGAGGCCCGCCCCACCGCCACGGTTGCCGCTCCCAGTGGCGCCGACGTGGAGTTCGCGCAGCAAATGGTGGCGCACCATGCCCAGGCCGTGCGGATGAGCCGGGCGCTGATCGCCAAGCCCGGGGCGCCCGAGCGGATCGCGGCGATCGCCGAGTTCATCGCGCACGACCAGCAGCGCGAGGTCGACGAGATGAACGCCTGGCTGGCCGCCTGGGACGAGCCCGCTCATGCCGGGCACGGCTCCGGCCACGGGATGATCTCCGCTGCCCGTGAGGCGGAGCTCGAGAAGGCGCCCACGCGGCGGGCCGGCCCGCTCTTCCTGCGGCTGATGATCGAGCACCACCGCGGCGCGATCGTGATGGCCCGGGCGCTGCTCGACGGCGACGGCCGCAACGTCTACACCCACGGCCTGGCGAAACACGTCGTCAACGAGCAGACCGACGAGAACAAGGCGATGGCCGCGCTGCTCTGAACGAAGTCCTCCACTCCTGCGTGCAACAGTTCGGGCGCCTCGGGCGTGTTGGACCGACCGCAGGAGGTGGAGATGGCCGACGACTTCGAGTCGTTCGTCCGTGCTCGCATGACCGCGCTGGTCCGGTACGGCTTCGTCCTGTCCGGCAACCCGCACGACGCCGCCGACCTGGCCCAGGAGGCCCTGGCCCGGCTGAGCGAACGCTGGTCGCGGGTGCATGCGAAGGGCGACCCCGAGGGGTACGTGCGGACCACGATGGCGCGGCTGCACATCAGCTGGTGGCGGCGCCGCAGGCGGGAGCATCCGGTCCGCGCCCTGCCCGAGCACGGCTACCTCGACGAGGGCATCAGCCAAGCCGACGGGGATCTGGGCCTGTGGCGCGCGGTGGCCGGGCTGCCCCCGCGGCAGCGGGTGGTGCTGGTGCTGCGCTATCACGAGCAGCTCACCGACGAGGAGATCGCGGCCGAGCTGGGCATCTCCCGCGGCACCGTCCGCAGCCAGAGCGCACGGGCGCTCGACAAGTTGCGCGAGTTCGTCGGATCGCAGGAGGTCGACCATGCGTTCAAGCTTTGATGACCGGCTCGTCCGTACCCTGAACGCCGCCGCTCAGGCCGCGCCAGCACCGCAGCCCTCGTTCCCGGACGGTGTGGCCCGGATCCGCCGGCGGCGAAGCCGCGTCCGGGCGGCCGGCGCGGCCGCCGTCACCGCGATCGTCGCGCTGGCCGGGGGTGTGGCGCTCTGGCCGGACGCCGGCCGGCCCGCCACACCGCCCGCGTCGTCGGTGGTCGAGCTCGGGCCGATGCGGGCCGTCGACTTCGCGAACGCCAAGAGCTTCGAGCAGGTCTGGCCGCGAGCGTTGGTCTCGCTGCCCGGGAGGCTGCCGGACGGCCGTACCTACACCGTCGAAGCGGCCCTGGGTAACGACACGTACCTGGGCGTGCCCTCGGACGACAAAGGCCTTTACACGCCGGTGCTGATCAACGGCCGGACGGGAGCGGTCACCTCGGTCGCGCCCGGTGTCAGCGGCGACGTGTTCGGCGGGCTCAGCATCACCCGGAATCTCATCGTGTGGCTGGTGGCCCAGGAGAAGGACGGCCTTCGTACCCGCGACGTGTGGACCAAGCCACGGGACGGCAGCCGCCCGGCCACGAAGCTGGCCACCTTCGAGGACTCCACGATCACGGCCGCCGAGGCGGGCGACACGCTGTATGCCGATGTGCATCCGCTGGCCGGGAACGAGACCAAGAACACGATCTACCGTCTGCGGCCGGGCGCGCCGCCGGAGAAGGTGGCCGGCAGTGAAGGATGGACGCTGGCGAACGGCACCTGGGCGGTGACCTCTCCCGGCCCCCTGACCGTGGAGGATCTCCAGAAGCCTCGCCCGCGGGTGGCGCCCACGTTCTGGAACGTGGCGACCGGCGAGAAGATCACGCCGGTCACCCCGGCCGGTGGCAAGGTGCTGAGCTGCATCCCCAGCGCCTGCGTGGGCGTCGTCGGGGACAGCATCGTCATCTACGGCGCCGACGGCAACAATCCGATCCGCGGCGACGGCGCCGCGGCCAAGGCGCTGGAGGATGCCGACGGCACCTTCACCAACACCGGTCGCTTCGTCCAGCTCCGCTTCGCGATCGCCGGCGTCGACACCAGCGGGTCCTACCTGCTGGATCGGCGCACCGGGACGGTCGGGGAGCAGACGGGCATGACGGCCATGGCCCACGACGTCATCGAGATCGACGACCCGACCACCAAGAAGAGCCGCAAGGCCGTGTTCGATCTGACCCGCATCCCCTGACGTGGGTCGCCGCGTCCTGGGACTGGGCAACCCGCGGTTCGCGGAGTCGTGACGGGTTTGGAGATCAAGCTCACGGGTCATTGCGTGGCATGCCCACGACCGCTTCGAAAGCACGCGCCGCCGGTGACACCTGGCTCGAGCGCCTGACCCGCGCCGGCTTCATCGGCTACGGCGTCGTCCATCTCCTCTTCGCCTATGTGATCGCGCGCATCGCGTTCGGACGTCCCGCCCAGGACGGCGACCAGTCCGGCGCCATGCAGCGGCTCGCCGAGAAGCCGTTCGGCGCCGCGCTCATCGTGGTGATCATCGTGGGGCTGGTGGCGATGGCGCTCTGGCAGATCCTCGAGATCTTCGCCGAGCGCACCGTCGTCGAGCGCGTGGCGTCCGCGGGCCGCGCCGCGTTCTATCTCTACCTGAGCTGGAACGGCGTCAAGGTGCTGAAGGGCAAGAGCGCGTCGAGCGCGGACACCCAGCAGAACACGGCCGAGGGCCTGCTCGGTTCGGGCTTGGGCCGGGTGAGCGTGATCGGAGCGGGGCTCGTGGTGGCGGCCATCGGCGTGGGCCTGGCGATCGTGGGCATCACCCGGCGGTTCGAGAAGCACCTCCGGACGAGCCAGATGAACGCGGCGACGCGCCGGCTGGTCACCCGGCTGGGCGTGGTGGGTTACACGGCCAAAGGCTTGGCGTACGGCATCGCCGGCGTCCTGTTCATCATCGCGGCGCTGCAGTACGACCCGGAGAAGGCCCGGGGCCTGGACGCCGCGCTGACCGCCTTGTCCGGCCAGTCCTACGGGATGTGGCTGCTCCTGATCACGGCGATCGGCTTCGCGGCCTACGGCCTGTTCGCGATGGCGGAGGCCCGCTACCGCAAGGTCTGACGCTCGGCCTCTACGATGTGCCGCCGGTTCGGGTCGGTGACTGCAGCATCCAATGCTCGACGGTCGTCCAGCCGAGCAGGCGGCGGCCGCCGGCCGGGGTCCGGTCGCCGTCGAAGCGGCCGCCCGCCGCGACGTGGCCCAAGCCCACCAATGCCGGGCGGATCCGGTCGCGGACCGGGGCCGGCGCGGCGGCGAGCTCGGTGTGGAAGTCGTCGATCAGCCGGCGCGGACCCACGGCGTCCTCAATGGACAGATAGAAAGTCAGGTGCCGCCACGCGTACGCGACGTCCTTGATCGTCGACAGCGGGCGCGGATTGCCCTCGATGCGGCCCGCCAGCCGCAGCGCCAGCGCGAAGGTGCGGCGCGCCGGCGCGGCCCAGCCGCCGGCCGGGGTCACGCCCACCGCATGGACCAGGGTCGCCAGGTTGTGGGTGGTCAGGATCTGCGCCTGCTCGATCACCATGCCGTTGGCCGCGACCGACCACCGGCCGTCGGAGGCGTTCGCACGGACCTTGCACAGCGCGTCGAAGGCCGCGATGCCCGCGCCGTAGTCGATGTCGTAGTAGCGGGCGTACAGGCTGTCGGCCAGCAGCTCGCCCGCCAGGTCTGCGGCACGCGCGAACTTCGGTGAGAAGCGGCCCTCGAAGATGTCCGCCGCCAGCTCCTCCACCCACGGCAGGTCCTCGCCGGCCTCGCGGGACAGCGCGCCGAGCTCCCGCACCAGCGGACTGGGCAGCAGCGTGCCCGGGAAGCCGTCCAGCGCCAGCTCGCCGAGCCGCCGCAGCGTCGCGTACGCCTCACGGCGGGTGTCATCGCCCACCTCGCGGTAGGGACGCAGCGCCCGCACCCACGGCAGCTCCGTCAGCCGCACCTGGTGCTGCAGGCCGGTGAGCAGCAGCGAACGACGGTTGCGGAAGGCGCGATAGGTGGCGGCCATCAGCATTCGCAGGGCGGGATCCGGGTACGCGGCCGCGCCCGTCTCCGCCGCGATCTGCGGCACCAGCTCGGCGAGGACCTCGGCGGAGGGCACCACCCCGGCCTCGAGCAGCTCCGGCACGGCACCGGCCATGGCCCGCCGCACGACCCGCTCGATCGGCGCGGGGATCGGCGTCCCGGCCGGCACCTCGTACACGCCGGCTTCGTCCTCGCGCACCGGCACGCACACGGCCCGCACGTCGCGAATGCCCGCCTCCTGATCCAGCGCCGCCAGGCGCCCCACCACGACCCGGGCCAGCACGTGGTGCGCCGGCACGGCCGCCTCCCGCGCCTGCACCAGGCGCAGCGCCGCGTGCTCGGCGGATCCCGGACGACCGCGCCGCGCGACCCTCGACTCGGCCACGTGCCGCACCATCCCGCGCAGCCGCGGCGTCAGGTCGCGGCCGGCCGCGGCCTCCCGGGTCGCGGCGAGCAGAATCGCCAGGTTCTCCTTCGGACGGCGGTGCTTGCCGCAGCGGGTGTGCGTGGCGGCGAGCGCCGAGTAGCGGTCCAGCATCGCCGTGGCCCGCTCACGCGTGGGGTCGTCACCGAGCCACAGGGTGAGCACCTCGTCGGCGAACGGGTTCCACACCGTCAGCGCCTCACGCATCGTCTCCACGCGGTCGTTCTCGCGCCGATCCGCCAGCACGGCGCCGACCTCGCCGGCGCTGGCCCGCCACACCACCGACGGATCCTGCCGGGACGCCGGATCCGGCATCGGCGTGAAGCACAGCTCGCCGGCGTGCGAGCCGATCTCGTCCAGCAGGCTCAGCGCGCGGTCGCGGTCACCGGCGCGCAGCAGCCACGCCACGGCGAGCAGAGCCGCCTGCTCCGGGAGCTCCAGCCGGTAGTCGCCGCTGTCCAGCAGCGCGCGGAGTTCGGCCTGCCCGGCGTTGGTCAAATAGTGCGCGAAGACCGCACCGCGGGACCCGGCGACGGCCGCCTCGTGGGGGCGCAGCGGACCACCGGCGGCAGCCGTACCCGTGGCGAAACCGCCCCGCACCACCTGCGGCGTCACCCATGCGGGCCGGCCCGCCATCGGCGTACGCGAACCGATCGTCACCGTGCCGGACTTCATCCCCTGCAGCACCTGCAACCAGCGCTGGACCCGCCCCTCGGCGCGCGTCCGCGTCGCCGCGTCCTCATGGGTCAGCGCGGTCACGAACGCCGACGCCAGCTGCGCCTGCGAATATCCCTCCATGCCGGCGTGGCGGGCCCTGCCCCCGCGCCCTCCGGGTCCCGAGCCCGGTGCTCTGCCTGACTGAGCTACACGCCGATGCGCAGACCATAGGACATCCGGGCAAGGGCGGGCGCGCCATTAACCCAGCCGCTGGACCACCTGGCTCAGCTCGTCGTTGACCCCGTAGCCGTGCTCGGCCAGCAACTTTCGCATCTCGGCCAGCGCCGAAGTTCCGTCGCGGCCGGTGCGGACCGTGGCGTACCGGGCGCCCACCGCCGGCGTGCGGCTCTGCCCGGCCGCGCAGTGCAACAGCACCTTGTGGCCCTCGTCGCGCATCGCCGCGACCATCCGCGCCGCCTGATCCAGGGCGAAGGCCGTGTTCGCGTTGGCGCCCGGCTGATCGACGAGCCAGACCTGCACCTGGTTCTCCGGCGGCACCCGATCGAACTGCCGGCGGCCCACCCGGCACAGCGACACCACCGCGTCGACGCCGCTGTCGATGGCGTCGGTGAGCAGGTTGCCCAGCACCACGCCGTCGTCGTCCGGATGCGCCGCCATCAGCGGGCGATCGATCGGCGACTCCATCCGGTCACAGCCGGGCCAGCCCACGTGGTCGGCCCGGCCGCCGCCGGTGGTGAGCAGGGCCAGGCGGATCAGATCGGCCGACCGGTGGTCACCCCAGCCGTGCACGATCCGCTGCCATGCCAGCGGAATCCCGGAGACGCCCCACCGCGCGCCGAGCAGGGCGCCGGCGATCGCCGCGACGGTGTCGGTATCGTTGCCGGCGCCGACCGCCGCGTACAGCGAGTCCCGCAGGTGATCGCACGCGAAGACGCCGTTCGCGAGGTCCTCGGCGGGCACCGGCGTGCGGGTGATCGACGACCACGCGGCCTGCAGGGCAGTCACGACGAATCCGTTGTTCGGGAAGTGCTGCGGCGGCTGCGCCTCGGCGTCGTCGAGCCAGCCGGCCCACTGGTCGCGCCGCTGTGGTGGCAGCAGCGCCAGCCCGTCGCGTACCCCGTCGAATGTGCCGTCGAGGACGGCCCGCCGCATGCCCTCGCACCAGAGCACGCACCCATCGCCCGCGAGGGGGTCATGGTGGGTGAGTTCGCTGACGGCCCGTGCGGCCTCGGCCAGGGCGTGCGGATCGTCGAGGTACGCGAGAACGACCGGCCCGGTGCGCATCAGCGACCCGTTGCCGGCCGTACGCCCGGTCTGCCGGTGCAACCTCTCGGCGGCCTCGCGCATCGCCGCGCCGAGCCCGTCCCCGTCGTGCCCGCGCACGAGCGCCATCACCTGCTGCGTCTGGATCCCGATGTCGGTGGCGCCCTCGGCGGCCCACCGCACGAAGTTGGCGGCGATCCGGTCGAGCGCGGCGGCCTCGCGCAGGTCGGCCCCGGTCGCGGCGACCTCGGCGATGCACACGGCCATCTGGGTGTCGTCGCTGTACTCGCCGGGCGCGTAGTCACCGAGCCCGCCGCCCAGCATCCGCGGCGGCGGCTCGAGCGTGCGACTGCCGAACTCGTAGGGCACCCCGAGCGCATCCCCGCACGCGGCGCCGAGCAGCACTCCGGCCGCCCGGTCCCCTTGCATCGCATTCAGCCGCACGCGCATCAACCGCCTCCGCTCCGCCGTGGTCGCCTCCATCTTGTCGTGTCCTCGCCGCCACCGGCCGCTAATGCTCCGCGCAGAAGCAGCCGACGCCCTTCTCGATCCAGTCCTGCCCGGTCCACTCCGGATGCCGTTCGATCATCAGCGCCCGGACCTCCGCGACGATCGTCTCCTCGCTCACCGCGGAATCCCGCCGCCTCCACGTCTCGTCGCGCAGCTCCGTCAGGTAGTCGCGGACGTCCGCCAGCAGCCGCGGCCCGGAGATGTCCCCGTGCCCCGGCACCACGATCTCCGGGCGGGTGTCGACCAGCCGCCGCATCACCTCGATCCACCGCAGCCCCGACACGTCGACGTCATAGGGCGGGAACCACGGGAAGATTGCGAACTGCCCGGCCTCGACCAGGTCACCGGTGAACAGCAGCCCCGCGTCGGGCACGGTCACCACCTGGTCGCCCTTGGTGTGGCCGCGGCCGGTCGCCCGCATCCGCACGACCCGGCCGCCGAGGTCCAGCTCGTACCCGTCGTCGTAGACCTCGTCCGGCGCAACCAGCTCGACCCCCTCCAGCTGCCGAGCGATCGGCGCCCCCAGCCCGCGGAACATCTCCAGGTAAGCCGGCCCCCGATCGGCCAGATCCGCGGCCTGCGCCCGGTTGACCAGGTACGTCGCCGCGCCCGAGAAGGTCCGCGCCCCGAAGGTGTGCTCTGGGTGGAAGTGCGTGGTGGTGAGGTAGAGGCGGCGGCCCCGGGCGAAGTCGGCGGCGAAGGCGAGCACCTTCTCGGCGTTGCGCGGGCCCATGCCGGTCTCGACGACAAGCACGGCCTCACGGCCGCCGACAAGACCGATGTTGGGTACGAGTTCGACGCCGCGATTGGGGATCACGACCAGGTCCTGAGCGAGTTCAACGGCGTGGCTGACCTCGACGAGCGGCTCGGTGAACATGGTCCGACTGTCGTGCTCGCGGATGCCCGGCGTCCAAGTCCGGCTCGGCAGGACCGATGCCCGATGGGTATCGTCGCTGGTGATGGAGCTTCGGTTGCTGCGTTACTTCGTGGCCGTCGCCGAGGAACGGCACTTCGGGCGGGCCGCGGCGCGGCTGCACATGACGCAGCCGCCGCTCAGCCGCGCGATCAAGCAACTGGAGGCCGACCTCGGCGTCGTGCTGCTGCACCGCTCGGCCGCCGGCGTCGAACTGACCACGGCCGGCGACGTGCTGTACCGCGAAGCCGGCACCCTGCTGGAGCAGGCCGGCCAGGCCAGGGCGCGGGTGACCGCAGCGGCGGGCCCGGCCACCCTCACCGTGGGCACGATGGGGCACAGCGCCGACGAGGCCGGCATCCGCCTGGCGGCGACCTTCCGCCGCCACCATCCTGCGGTGACGATCCGTTTCCGCGAGACCGACTTCACCGACCCGACGACCGGCCTGCGGAGCGGCCTGGCCGACGTGGCCTTGACCCGGTCGCCGTTCGACACGGCGGGGATCAGCGTGCGTACCCTGCGATCGGACCGGGTCGGGGCCGTCCTGCGTACGAACGATCCGCTGGCCGGCCGCACGGCCGTGAGCCTGGCCGACCTGGCGGACCGCCCGTGGTTCCAGCTGCCGGAGGGCACGGACCCGGTGTGGCGCGCCTACTGGAACGGGGCGACGCCGGCCGGGACGCGCCCAGCGGGCGCGGTGGTGCGCACGGTCAACGAGTGCATGCAGGCGGTCCTGTGGAACGGCGTGGTCGGCATAGCGCCGCTGACCGAGACGCTGCCGGAGGGGCTGACATGGGTGCCGCTGACCGACATGCCGGCCAGCGAGGTGGTGGTCGCGTGGATGACCGACCGGGAGAGCCGGCTGATCCGCTCGTTCGCCGACATAGCCGCCGCCACCTACGGCGTCGAATCAGCTCAGTGAGCGCACGTCCGCGACGTCGTACTCGGCCACCGAGGCGGCGAGCATCGCTTCGCCCTGCTCGTCGCTGGGCCCGCTGCCGCGGAAGGCTTCGACGGCGGCTTGCGACTCCCAGCGCTCGAAGATGACGATGCGGCCGGGATCGACGATGTCGGCGGCGATGGAGAAGTCGAGACACCCGGGCGCGTCGCGGGCCTGCTCGACCACGGGGACGCAGTTGGCGAGATAGGCCTCGCGCCGGCCTGGATCCACAACAATGTGCCCCGCAACGATGACCATGATCGGACTTTACCCACCTATCCGCCCCCAGGTTGATAGGTCCAGCTGATGAAGCGGTCGAACAGCTCAGAGGCGGCACGCGGCGGCAGTTCCCGGACGGCATCTTCGAGATTGATCCACATGAAGATGGCAAGCGAAACGCGATCCATCTCAGCGATCATCGCCGCCCGCGCGGGAGAGCAGGGCCACGGACACCCACACACCCGGCAGTTCCACGATGGCCGCTCGACGGAGTGGCTCGGTTGCAAACGGCGGCGTTGAAGCACTCGAGCGACGCCGCCGCGCTGGACCTCGCACACCGCGTTGCTACCCTCCGGAAAAGATGACCGAACGGACGCCCCTACCCGGTGGACGCATCACGCGTGAACGCCTCCGCACTGTGCTGGCCGGCGTCCAGTCGGCGATCGGGATCGACGTCTCCGACGCGGAGCTGATCAAATTCACCAACAACGCCGTGTTCCGGCTCCCTGCGGCAGGGGTCGTCATACGCGTGGCGGCGTCGTCGACGATGGCCGACCGGGTAGACAAAGTCATCAACGTGGCTCGCTGGTTGGAACGAGGCGACGTACCGGCCGTACGCCTGCTCGATATCGATCAGCCGTTGGTGGCCGACGGGCTCAAGGTGACGCTGTGGCACGAGATCGCCGGAGGCGGGCGCAAGCCGACAGGTGCCGATCTCGCCGGCATCCTGCGTGAGTGGCACCGTCTCAGCCCACCAACGGCTGGGCTGCCGGCGTGGGCTCCCCTGGCCGAGATTCGCAGCCGGCTCACGGAACCGGACGGTGTCACCGCTGCCGACGTGGCGTACCTACGCGGCGAGTGTGACCGGATCGAGCACCAGCTGCCAGGCCTGCCTTACGAGCTGCCGCCGGGCCCGATCCACGGCGACGCGTTCATGGGCAATGTGATCGATGGCTTCACGGGGCCGGCGATCTGCGACTTCGACTCAAGCTGCACGGGACCGCGAGAATGGGACCTGGTGCCACTCGCGGTCGGCAAGCTGCGCTTCGACTATCCGGGGGACGACCACGGCCTGCTGGCCGGCCGGTATGGCTTCGACGTGATCGGGTGGGAGGGTTTTCCGATCCTGCGCCGCCTTCGTGAGTTGAAGCTCGTGACCAGCCTCGTGCCGGTCCTGGGCAGCCGAGAAGTGCTGAGGCCACAGTGGCAGCGACGGCTGGATACCTACCGCGACGGCAACGAGGACGCACGCTGGTCGACCTATGTCCGGGCCGCCTGATGACGATCTCGCGGTCAACGCTCTCCGACGCAACCATAGAGGTGATCAGCGGACCATGCGATGGAACAACCTTGCCGAGCACACCGTCTACGAGAATCAGTGGCTGACGGTCAACCTCGCCGACGTTGAGCTGCCCGACGGCCGGCACCTCGCCCACTTTCTGATCCGGCAACGACCTGTGGCGCTCTGCGCTGTCGTGAACAGCGAGAACGAGGTTCTCCTCCTCTGGCGGCACCGCTTCATCACCGACACGTGGGGCTGGGAACTACCCGCCGGCGTGGTCGAAGATGACGAAACCATCGAGCAGGCAGCCGCACGGGAAACGATCGAGGAGACAGGCTGGCGGCCCGGTGCCTTGGAACACTTGGTCACCGTCGAGCCGACCAACGGGCTGTCCGACGTGCAACACCACATCTTCTGGGCTCGGGGTGCCGAGTACGTCGGTGAGCCGGCGGACGACTTCGAGTCCACCAAGCGCGAGTGGATTCCCCTCGCGCAGGTTCCTCACCTGGTGTCGACGGGCGGCATTCGCGCCGCGAACGCGGCCGCGGCTCTGCTCCTGCTCCACGACCGGCTCACACGACACTGAGGCGGGGGTGCCATGCCACGTGCCGCCGGCTCTGAGCACCGGGGAGGAAGCCTGGATGCGCGCTGTCAGTTGAGCTCCCAAGCAGCAGGCTGCCCGGCCGGATCGGTCACCCAGTGTCGCGGACCTCGCGGCCCTTGAGGTTGCGGACTTTGAGTGTGGCGGGCCTCACGTACCGTGAGGGCATGACACTCTTGATCTTCATGATAGGAGCTGCCGCAGCGATGGCCGCGATCGTCGGATACGTCGCCTGGCGCGACCGGCGCGGCCAGGGATCGTTCGTTGATCCGTCGATCAGCCGTAGTGCACTCGTGCAGGCGCAATGGCAGGCCGTTCTACCCCGCATGGCCCCGGACGCGCTCGTCGTCAAGCTCGTCGACCCTCGGTCGGGTTCCCAGTCGCGGGCCAACCGCAGATAGACACCGCGTCGCCGAGCGCCTCAGCGTATGGGGCATCCACGAGGTGCACGCCAAAGCATGATGTCCCGTCCGAAGCCCCGGTCGTTCCCGCTGAGGAATGCCGGGGCTTCGGCGCGTACATCGGTGCGTCTCCGGCCGCCACAGGCCTGGTGCGTGACCGGCGGATCAGCAGCCGCGGCTCCATCTCGGTGGCCCGGCAGCTGATCCAGGCCGATATCGGCCATGCCGGCCGCACGTCACGGTCGAGCAGGCCGACACCAGCTTCGAGGTCCCCCGCACGACCACCAAGACGATCGCCCGATTCAACGCCCGCAAACCCGAGCCCTCGCGTGCCGCCGGGTCTCGACTGAATTCAGATCGACAGCCCGCGTCATGACCGGCACAGTCGGACCTACCTGGTGCAACACGCCGAAAGCAACGCGCCGGATCTAACCCCGGAATCACCGCGGACACTGGCTCGATCGGTAAACATCCGCGCGCGACAGCTATAGGGAGCCGCGTGATGCTCGACATCCCCGACGAGGTCCGGAACAAGGTCATCGCCGACAGGAATGCTGCGTGGCTCGACGAGCTGCCCTCGGTTGTGGCGTCTTTGGCGCAGAAGTGGTCACTGACCCTCGGCGCCACGCTGCGCGGCGGCCATGCGGCGCTCGTCGTCGAGGCGACACTCGCCGACGGGACGGCGGCTGTCCTCAAGGTCGGCGTTCCGGGAACTCTGCGCGATCTCACCTTCGAGGCCACCGCGCTTCGCCTCGCCGACGGCGATGGCTGCGCGAGCCTGCTGCGCGACGACCTCGACCGCAGTGCGCTCCTGCTCGAACGGCTCGGGGCTGCCATGTACGACGTCGTGGCTGATCCCGCGACGCGGCACGACATGATGTGCGACGTCGCCGCCCGGCTCTGGCGGCCGGTCAGCCCTGATGTCGACCTGCCGACGGGCGCTGACAAGGCACGCGAGTATGCCGACCTGCTGCCGCGGCTCTGGGAGGAGACGGGTCGGGCGTGCTCGGAAGCGACCGTCGAGGACGCTCTCGCATGCATGCAGCGTCGCCGCCGTGCCCACGATGACCGACATGCCGTGCTCGTACACGGCGATGTCCACGAGTTCAACGTGCTCCGGGCGGCGGACGGCGGGTTCAAGCTCATCGATCCTGTCGGCCTGCGCGCTGAGCCGGCGTGCGACCTCGGCACCATCATCCGATGCAACCCCGACGCCGGCGACGACCTGCACGCCAGGGCGAGGCGGCTGGCCGCCCACACTGGTGTGGACGCCACGGCGATCTGGGAGTGGGGAACGATCCACCGAGTCATCGGCGGCCTTTACAGCCGGCAGATCGGGTTCCAGCCGTTCGGTGACCTGTTGCTCGCCGAGGCGGATCGACTGACCGGATGAATGGCCGGAGCTCGATGAGTCGGCCGCGCGACGTGCCGGTCTCGTCTCATGTCTTACGCTCCGAATTTCGACCGCCTGCTGGCCACCACCTACCGCCGGATCTGGGCGCGTCGGCGACGGCTGAACCCAACCGTCGCCTGTGTCGCAGGTGGTCAACGGATGAGGCTCCGCGACGAGTCACGGGGACGTCTTCACGTCGGCTTGTTCGCCGCGGGCCTCGAGTAGTTGTAAACGATGTAGCCACTATAGCTGGCTACCTTGTCGTACAACGGGCGGGCTTCGGCGTCCACCTCGGTGTTCCAGTAGAGCCTTGGAGCACCGTGCTCCTCGGCATCCCGGGCCACCCAGTGGATCATCGCGGTAGCAAGACCTCGACGACGCACTGAGGGATCGACGAACAGGTCCGCCATGTAGCACCTGGCCACCGCCGACCAGAAGCTCGCATGGAACAGGTAATGCGCGATGCCGACCATCTTGCCGTCCAATCGCGCGCGTATGCCGCGAATTTCACTACCGTCGAGCACGCGTTGCCACGTCAGTTCATAGCCCTCGTCGTCGATCTCCCAGGCCGGTCGGCCCGGCCGACCCGCGAAGTGCCCATGGAAGCGTCGTGCCAACTCTTCCCACTCGTCACGGTCGTCTTCGGACAAGAGGGCGATGTCCAACACGTGCCCAAACTATCCGCACACCTACGGCTCCTCAGCCACTCGCAGATCGATGCCACTAGGAACACCTACGGTCACGTGATCCCGGCCGGCAGGAAGCGGCCGGGCACATGGATGCCGCCTGCGTGACAAGCTGGTGGGGACGACGTCGCGCTGCTGTCGAGCGAGCTGGAAAAGCAGCAGGCCGCCTAGCCAGATCGGCTAAACGGCCTGCTCAACTACCTGTACGCCGCGTAGGACTTGAACCTACAACCCGCGGATTAAGAGTCCGCTGCTCTGCCAATTGAGCTAGCGGCGCCCGTCTTGACAACGTCGAAAACGATAGCACGCCCCTCGGGCCGCCCTCCAACGGGATCCCCCGGCGTGCCGACTTTGAGCTCCGAGGCAACGCCGGGGACGACGCGGCGCGTCAAACCAACCGGCGGGATGACACCTCAGGTTGCGCCGATAAGGCAGGATGTGCGCGCGACAACACGAGAACGGGGATCGAGGATGGTCAGCAGGCGCCTTGCGGCGATCTTGGCGATAGCGGTGCTCACGCCGGTGGCGCTGGCTGCTTGTGGGGATGACGACACCGGCAAGGGACAGGCGTCGGTCAATGGCACACCGGCCGCGTCCGCGCAGCCGTCCGAGGTCTCCCAGCAGGAGGCCGCCGTTCCGGTCGTGATCAAGGTGACGCCTGCCACCGGCAAGAAGGACGTGCCGATCAGCGCCGAGATCGGGGTCGCGGTGAGCGGCGGCAAGGTGAAGGCCGTCGCGTTGCGCGACGCCAAGGGCGCCGCCGTCGCCGGTGAGATGCGCGAGGACGGTTCGGCCTTCGTGCCGGCCAAACCCCTCAAGAACAAGCAGGGGTACGTGGCCACGGTGACCGCCGCCGACTCATCCGGCACGGAGAGCACCGCCACCACCTCCTTCACCACCATGGGCAAGCCGTCCAAGAAGACCGGCACCGGCCTCTACCTCTTCGACGACCACACGTACGGCGTCGCGATGCCGGTGGTGGCCGAGTTCAGTCCTGGGATCAAGAAGAAGGATCGTGCGGCCGTACAGCGGCGCATGTTCGTCAAGACCGACCCGCCGCAGCCCGGCACCTGGTCGTGGACATCGAGTGGCACCCAGGCCTACTACCGGGCGCCGGAGTATTGGAAGACGGGCACGACGCTGACCGTGCGTCTCGGGGTGGGTGGGCTGCCGACGGGCTCCGGTCGCTACGGCAGCCAGGACCGGGCCGCGACCGCCAAGATCGGCCGGTCGTTCGAGATGAAGGTCGACAACAAGACCAAGAAGATGACGGTGGTCCAGGACGGGAAGACCGTCAAGACCATGCTGGTCAGCCTGGGCAAGAAGGGTACGCCTTCGTCGAGCGGTCACATGGTCGTGATGGAGAAGAAGGCGACCACGACCTTCGACACGACGGACACCGACGGGGCTGAGGGCTACGTCACAGATATCGAATTCGCGCAGCGTCTCACCTGGTCTGGGCAGTACATCCACTCGGCGCCGTGGTCGGTCGGGTCGCAAGGCCGGCGAAACGTGTCGCACGGCTGTGTCAACGTCTCCCCATCGAACGCCCGCTGGCTGTTCGACAAGACCCTGATCGGGGATCCGGTCACGGTGAAGGGCACGGGAGACAAGCTTGATTACGGCAACGGTTGGACGCCGTGGGATCTGAGCTGGGACGAGTTCAAGAAGGGCAGCGCCCTGCCGGTGCCCGCCTCGCTCGGCTGAGTCACCCACCCGTCACGGTGAGTGGCGGCACGATTTCGGGATGGTCGATGTGGGCATTCATGACGGAGGATGGGCGCCGGACGAAAGAAGCTGGTGAGGAGACTGTGGTGACGAGTAAAGATCGGCCCTTCCGGGGCCGCTTGCGGTACGCGATGGCCGTGCTGGCTGCCGGTGCCGTGCTTCTCGGCGCCGGGTGCAGCGGCGACAAGTCTCCGTCCTGGCAGGGCGGCGCACAGGGTGACAAGGCGGCGCCCACCTCGCAGGCCCCCAAGCCCAGCAGCGTGGCCGTCACCGAGCCGAAGACCGGCGAGACCGGGGTCGAGGCCCTGGCCCCGGTGAAGTTCACCAGCGACGACCCGTCCAACACGACCGTCGAGGTCAAGGACGCCGACGGCAAGAAGGTGTACTGCAAGGTCGACACGACCGCCGGCACCTGGACACCGGCCAAGGCGCTGACCTGGGGCGAGAAGTACACGGTCACGGTCAACGGCACGGAGACCGACGAGAAGACGGGCACCACCGAGAGCTCGTTCACGGTGATGAAGAAGCCGTCCAAGCTGGTCCGGGTGTCCAGCTTCCTGGGTGACGACCAGGTCGTCGGCGTGGGCATGCCGATGATCGTGCGGTTCGGCCGCTCGGTGCCGGAGAAATACCGCGCCGCAGTCGAGCGGCGCATGGAGGTCAAGTCCACTCCGCAGCAGGAGGGCACCTGGCACTGGGTGAGCCCGACCGAGGTGCACTACCGGCCGAAGGTGTTCTGGAAGGCCGGCACCAGGATCTCGTACACGGTCAACGCGGCCGCGGTGCCGATGGGTGACGGCTGGTACGGGCGCTCGAACCTCTCCGTGAACCTCAAGATCGGCCGGTCGTTCGTGATGACGGTCAACAACAAGACCAAGCACATGACCGTGGTGCAGAACGGCAAGACGATCAAGAGCATTCCGGTCAGCCTGGGCAAGGCGAAGACGCCGTCGTCGAGCGGCACCATGGTCGTGATCGAGAAGAAGCGGCACACCGTCTTCGACACGTTGGAGGAGCTGGGGCCTGAGGAGGGCTACCGCACCGAGATCGACTATGCGCAGCGGATCACGTGGAGCGGGCAGTTCATCCACGCCGCGCCCTGGTCGGAGGGTGTGCAGGGCCGCACCAACGTCTCGCACGGCTGCGTCAACGTGTCGATGGCGATGGGCGCCTGGCTGTTCGGCCGCACGATGATGGGTGACCCGATCACGGTGAAGGGCACCGGCTCGCCGTTGAAGAACGGCAACGGCTGGACCGACTGGAACGTGTCTTACCAGGAGTACAAGAAGGGCAGCGCCCTCTAGTCCTCTTTCCCCGACAAAACGGGCGGCACGGCTCCTAGGCTGGAGCCGTGCCGTTTCGACTTCTGACCGTCGTGATCGCCTGCGCGGCCGGGCTGGCGGGTTGCTCCGCGGACGAGCCCGCCGCTCCCCCGCCCGCGTCTGCCAGGTCGGCGCCGGTGCCCGCCGATCCACCGGCCACCGAGGATGTGCCGGGCACCCTGACCTGCGGCGCGCTGGCCTCGGCCATCAACGACGCGACGCTCATGAACCCCGGCGTGGTGGACGCCATCGTCGCCGCCTCGGCGTCGGCGGACGCGCCGATCGCGGACGCCGCGCGGCGGCTGTCGGACGCGTACAAGTCGGCTGTCTCGTCGGCCGGGACCGACGACGAGCCGGATGCGGTCGCGGCGGTGAGCGCGGCCGGCGCGGAGATGTCTACGGTCTGCGGTGAGAGCGGGCTGGACACCGTCGGCTGACCGCCCGGCCCGCCCCGTCAGCGGGACCGGTCGTACACCCGCCCATGGAAAAGGCCCGGTCGCGGAGACCGAGCCTTTCCGAAAAGGGTGACCGACGGGACTTGAACCCGCGACCCCCGGGACCACAACCCGGTGCTCTACCAGCTGAGCTACGACCACCATCGCGGCGCACGGAACAATCTCCGCGGCGCCCGACAATCATAGCGGCATCGCCAGCCCGCACGTCGACCGGGCTCGGGAGTGCCCACGTGACCTACAACTCGGCAGCGATGGCCTTCGCTTGCTCGACGTCGGGGCCGGGCTGCGGGACGAAGACCGTGCGACGGTAATACTCGAGCTCGCGGATGCTCTCGCGGATGTCGGCCAGAGCGCGGTGGGCGAGGCCCTTGGCCGGCTGGCCGAAATACACCCGCGGGTACCAGCGGCGGCACAGTTCCTTGATCGAAGAGACGTCGATCATGCGGTAGTGCAGGTAGTTGTCCAGCGTCGGCATGTCGCGGGCCAGGAAACCCCGGTCGGTCGCGATCGAGTTGCCGCAGAGGGGCGCGGTGCGCGGGTTGGGGACGAACTGCTTCACGTACGCGAGAACCGCCTCTTCCGCCTCGGCCATGCTCACCACCGAGCGGCGCACCTCCTCGGTGAGACCCGACTTGGCGTGCATCTCGCGGACCACCTCGGGCATCGACTCCAGCGCGGCGTCGTCCGCATGGATGACCAGGTCGACACCGTCGCCGAGCACCTTGAGCTCGGGGTCGGTCACCAGGGCAGCGACCTCGATCAGCTTGTCCTTACCGAGGTCGAGACCGGTCATCTCACAGTCGATCCACACCAGAAGATCCGCCACGGAGGCCAGCCTACGCGTAGGCCGCCGCGCTCGCGGCCACGTCTCACAGACCCACTCGTCCGGGCCGGATGGATGTTTTATGTCCGTTTCCGGTAGGGACTTCCTAGATGGTGTGGTGAGGGTCTAAACTGTACTTAACGGACGAAGCCCCCCTTCGGTTACTCCGTTTCCCCCGGTAAGGGCCCTCCACGTCGGCAGCGTGGAGGGCTCTTTCGGGTCTTAGGGCCCGGAGGCTCCTCACACGTTGGGCCCCTTCACGCTGGTTGGCGTTGAGGCTTACTCGCCTCCCCCACCGGTGGACAAAGACGAGAACCCTCCACGCTGGTCGGCGTGAAGGGCTCTCGGTCCGGCTACGGCTATTCGTCGGACTTGGGCTTGCGCTTGCGCCCGTTGTCCTTACCGGCCAGGAGCTTGGCGGCCTCGGCTCGATAGCTGGCGAAAATCCCGCCGGCCGACTTGGGCTTGGCCGCCTTGGTCATCTTGGCCACCTCGTCCGCCTTGTCAACCTTGGCGGGCTCGCTGGCCTTGGCGGGCTCGCTGGCCTTGGCGGGCTCGCTGGCCTTGGCGGGCTCGTCAACCTTGGCGGGCTCGTCAACCTTGGCGGGCTCGTCAATCTTGGCGTTGCTTGCCGGTCGTTCGATCCTGGCGGTGCTCACCGGCCCCTGTGCCTCCGCCGCGGTTGCGGGCTCCTCAGCCTTGGCGATCTTGGCCGAATCGTCGGGCTTGGCGACGGCGGCCTCTTTCTCCGACTCGGCCGCGCCGGCGGTACTGCCGGCCGGGCTCGCGTCGATCTTTGCCGCCGGGCGGGCCGTCTTGGAGCCGGTCAGTTCGGCGGCTGAGGCCGGCGCCTCCTTCGCAGCGGCCGGGGGCTTGGGGCGGTTGGACGGCGCGCTCTGTCGCGAGCCGGTCGCCGGGTAGTCGCGCCGAAGTGACGAACCCGGCCGAGCCAGGGCGTTGAGGTCGGCGCGCTCAGACGCGGCCTGGAGTTCGGTGGACGAGTCCGTGGCGCCGCCAAGCGGACGCCGCTGCGTGTCAGCCGACGTCGTCCCGGTGACGCGGGTCGAGCGGGTGCCATCGGCCAGGCGAGCCTTGGTCGTGGGCTTGAACTCCGGCAGCGGCTGGCCGGCCGCCGCCGCCTGCTCGCCGATTGCGGCGGGGCGGGCGCTCTCAGCCTGGCCCTGCATCGTGGGGCGAGCAGGTGCTGCCTGCTCCTTGGCGGCATCGCCAGCCACCTCCGCCGATGTGGAACCCGTGGCCGTGGGCGGCTTCGGCGCGGCCGAGCCGGACTTCCCGACCGCGTCGGACTTCGTGGCCGCGCCCGACTCCGTGGCCGGGCTCGTAGCCGGACCGGACTCCTCAGCCGGGGTCGAGGCCAGACCGGACTCCGCAGCTGAGCCCGGCTTGACGGCCGAGCCGGACTTCACGGCCGGGCTCGAGGCCACGCTGGACCCGGCGGCCGTGCCGGAGTTCGCGGCGGGGCTGGGCGTCGGGCCGGACTCCGCGGCCGGGCGGGGCGGCGCCGGGTCGGGGCTGACGGGACGGTTCGGAGTGGTCGGGCGCGACGGCGACGGAACCGTCGGACGTGCCGGAGCGGGCCGGGTCGGCGCCGGCGGTGCCGGTGCGGTGGC
>NZ_JBFAZH010000023.1:0-19244 GCF_040681735.1 Actinoplanes sp. NPDC051633
GCCCGGCCCGAGGTCCGCCTGGACGCGGCGGGCGACCCGCGGGTCGGCGTCGTCGGCGGCTCGTACGGCGGGGCGCTGGCGCTGCTGCTGGCCGGGCAGGACCCGCGGGTGGACGCGATCGTCCCGCTGATCACCTGGAACGACCTGGGCCGGGCGTTCCTGCCGCAGGCGGCGGACACCCCGGCGACCGGGGTGTTCAAGAAGGGCTGGGCCGGTTACTTCTTCGGCAACGGCGCCGCCTCGGCCACGGTGGACCCGTCCGCCGCCGCGGACGCCGCCCCCGACGACCTCGCCGCGCAGATCGGGCGGCTTCCTGAGGGTTTCAACCCGGCCTGCGGCCGGTTCGCCGCCGACGTGTGCGCGGCCTATCTCTCGATGGCGACCGCCGGGCAGCCGGACGCCGCCGCCCTCGCCGTCCTGCGCAAGTCCAGCCCGGCGACCGTCCTCGACAAGATCAAGGCGCCGACGCTGCTCATCCAGGGCGCGGTCGACACGCTCTTCCCGCTCTCCGAGGCGGACGCCAACGCGCGCGGTATCGCGGCCTCCGGCACGCCGGTGCGGGTCGCCTGGTTCACCGGTGGGCACGATGGCGGGCTCGGTCCGCAGACCGACCAGGATCGCACCAAGTTCCTGACCGTCCAGTGGCTCGACCACTACGTGAAGGGCGAGGGTGCGGCGCCGTCGACCAGCTTCACCTACTCGCGGGTCACCGGGTTCAGCGCGCTGGACCGGGGGCTGGTCACCAACGGGTACTCGGTGTCCGCGTACCCGGGAATCAGCGGGACCGGCACGGCCGAGGTCTCCGTGCGGGGGCCGGCGCAGCCGGTCGCGAACCCGCCGAACGGCAATCCCGGCGCCCTGTCCTCGCTGCCCGGGGTCGGCGGGCGGCTCTCCGAGGTGCTCGGCGGCGTGGCCGGTGACGTGCCGGGGCAGTTCGCGACCTTCGTCTCGCAGCCGTTGACCTCGGCCGTCGACATCGTCGGCGCGCCCACCGTGCGGCTGCGCGCGGCGTCCCCGACCGGCGAGGCGACGCTGTTCGTCAAGCTCTACGACGTCGACCCGGCCGGCGCCGAGACGCTCAGCGCCGGGCTCGTCGCGCCGGTCCGGCTCACCGGCCTGCCCGCCGGCATCGCCGACGCGCAACCGGTCACCGTGACGCTGCCCGCCATCGTCCGGCGGATCGAGGCGGGCAACTCGCTGCGCGTCGTGGTAGCCACCTCGGACCAGGGTTATCTGACGCCCGCCCGGCCGGCGAACTACACGGTGGCGGTCGAGCCGGCCGTGGTGGTGCCCACGGTGGTGGGCACGCCGATCGCGAACCCCCAGGTGATCTGGCGGTACGTGCTGGCCGGCCTGCTCGCCGCCATCGTGCTCGGGCTGATCGTCGTGCTGCTGGTGCGTCGCCGCCGGTCCCGGCGCGCGCCCACCGTCGAGGAGTTCGCGGACACCCCACTGGTCGTCCGCAACCTGCGCAAGGCGTACGCGGACGGGTTCGTGGCGGTCGAGGAGGTCAGCTTCACCGTCGAGCGGGGTCAGGTGGTGGGCCTGCTCGGGCCCAACGGTGCGGGCAAGACCACCACGCTGCGGGTGCTGATGGGGCTGACCATGCCCACGGCGGGCGACGCGCTGGTCTTCGGCAACCCGCTGGTGCCGAGCGCCCCGATCCTCTCGCGGGTCGGCGCGCTGGTCGAGGGGCCGGGCTTCCTGCCGCATCTGACCGGGCTGGACAACCTGCGGGCGTACTGGCGGGCGACCGGGCGGCCGTGGGCGGACGCGCGGTTCGACGAGGCGCTGGAGATCGCCGGGCTGGGTGACTCGATCCACCGCCGCACCAAGAACTACAGCCATGGCATGAAGCAGCGGCTGGCCATCGCCCAGGCCATGCTCGGCATGCCGGAGCTGCTGGTGCTGGACGAGCCGACCGACGGCCTCGATCCACCGCAGATCGCCGAGATGCGCCGCGTCCTCAAGCGCTACGCCACCGGCGGTCGCGCCGTGCTCGTCTCCAGCCACCTGCTCGCCGAGGTGGAACAGACCTGTACACACGCCGTCGTGGTGAACAAGGGCCGGATCGTGGCGTCCGGACCGGTGGACGACATCGTGGGCGACTCCCCGTCGGTGCAGATCGAGGTCACCGACGTGGCCGCGGCCGAGCGGGTGCTCTCCGGGATGGACGTGCGCTCGGTGGTCCCGGAGGGCGCCAGCGGCCTGATCGTGGACATGAACGGCACGCCGCGGGCCGACGTGGTCGCCTCACTGGTGCGGGCCGGCGTGGGCGTCGACCGGGTGGTGCCGCGGCGCCGGCTCGAGGACGCCTTCCTGGCGCTCGTCGGGGACAACTCGAAGGGGAGTGGTGACCGGTGACCGCCGCGGCAACGGGGTACCGACCGTCATCGACGATGCCGATCTGGGCCGAGATCAAGCGGCAGGCTTCGCGCCGGCGTACCCAACTGGCCTTGGGTTTCATGGTTCTGCTGCCCTTGATCGTGCTGCTGGCCTTCGAGTTCGGCAGCGGCGATGACGACGACAACGGCGGCGGGCAGTTCTCCAGCCTGGTCGACCTGGCCACCTCCGGCGGGCTGAACTTCGCGCTGTTCACCATCTTCGTCTCGTCGTCGTTCCTGCTCATCGTCGTGGTGGCGCTGTTCTGCGGCGACACCGTGGCCAGCGAGGCGTCCTGGGGGAGCCTGCGCTATCTGCTGGCGATCCCGGTGCCGCGGGCGCGGCTGCTCGCCGTGAAGCTCGTGGTCGCGCTGCTCTACTCGCTGACCGCGCTGTTCACGCTCACCGGCGTCGCCCTGCTGCTGGGCACCCTGCGGTACGGCTGGCACCCGCTCGGCAGCACGATCGCGGCGGAGATCCCGGCCGGCGAGGGAGTGCTGCGGCTGCTCGGCATCCTGGGCTATCTGGCGGTGATCCTGATGATCGTGGCCGGGCTTGCGTTCCTGCTGTCGGTGCTCACCGACGCCGCGCTGGGCGCGGTCGGCGGCGCGGTGCTGCTCTGGATCCTGTCCAGCATCCTGGACCAGATCGAGGCGCTCGGGGTGATCCGCAACGTCCTGCCCACGCACTACAGCGACGCCTGGCTGGGCCTGCTCTCGACACCCGCGCAGACCGACGACATCGTGAAGGGCGCGATCGCCGCGGTGTGCTACGCGACACTTTTCTGGGGTACCGCTTTCTGGCGGTTCACCCGCAAAGACATAACTTCCTGACGCGCCCGCCTGCACGTAAGGTGGGAGGCACAACTGAATACCTCATCCAGAGGGGCTGAGGGAACGGCCCGTTGACGCCCCGGCAACCACCACGCATGTCTCGACGATGAGGCCGCGCGTGGCAGGTGCTAATTCCGGCCTCGCCAGCTCGGCGGGGAAAGATGAGAGGAAGGCCTCAATGACGTCTGTCGTCAACCCAGTCGCTGTGGACAGCCCCGCGCGGGGTCTGGTCTGTCGTGCCTGCGGCGCGGAGTTCCCGCTCGCCGCCCAGCACGCCTGCTTCGAGTGTTTCGGGCCGCTGGAGGTCGCGTACGACCCGGCGGCGCTCGCCCAGGTGACCCGCGCTCAGATCGAGGCCGGTCCGCACAACATCTGGCGGTACGCCGCCCTGCTCCCGGCCGGCCAGGATCCCGCCGCCCGGGTGACCCTCGACCCGGGTCTCACCCCGCTCGTCCCCGCCCCGGCGCTGGCCGCCGCGATCGGCCTGGACGCGCCGCTGTGGGTCAAGGACGACTCGGCCAACCCCACCCACTCGTTCAAGGACCGCGTGGTCTCGGTGGCCCTCACCGCGGCCCGTTCGCTCGGCTTCACCCGCTTCGCCTGCGCCTCGACGGGCAACCTGGCCAACTCGGTGGCCGCGCACGCCGCCCGGGCCGGCGTCCCCTCGATCGTCTTCATCCCCGGCGACCTCGAGCAGGGCAAGGTCGTCACGACCGCGGTCTACGGCGGTGAGCTGGTCGCGATCGACGGCTCCTACGACGACGTGAACCGGCTCTGCGGCGAGCTGGTGGAGACCGACGAGTTCGAGGACACCGCGTTCGTCAACGTCAACGTGCGGCCGTTCTACGCCGAGGGGTCGAAGACGCTGGGCTACGAGGTGGCCGAGCAGCTCGGCTGGCGGATCCCGGCCCAGGTGGTCATCCCGATGGCCAGCGGCGAGCTGCTGACCAAGGTGGACAAGGCCTTCGCCGAGCTGGTCGAGATCGGCCTGGTCGAGGCGCCGGCCGGCGGCTGGACGGTGTTCGGGGCACAGTCCGAGGGGTGCAACCCGATCGCGACCGCGCTGCACAGCGGCGCCGACCGGATCGTCCCGGTGAAGCCGACCGGCATCGCGAAGTCGCTGAACATCGGCGACCCGGCGGCCGGGGCGTACGCGATCGAGGCGGTGCAGCGGACCGGCGGCTGGATGGACTACGCCGGCGACGACGAGATCCGCGACGGGATCCGGCTGCTCGCGCGCACCACCGGCGTCTTCGCCGAGACGGCCGGCGGGGTCACCGTCGCGGTGCTGAAGAAGCTGGTGGCCGGCGGCAAGCTCGACCCGGCCAAGGAGACCGTCGTCTTTAACACCGGCGAGGGGCTGAAGACGCTGGATGCGGTCGCGACCGAGGTCGGCCCGACGCACCGGATCAAGCCGACGCTGCGCGGTGCCCGCGATGCGGGGCTTTTGGGGTAAATGTTGTAACGCGTTGTAGTCGCCTTTCTGACAACGCGTTCAAGATTCCCTCGCGTGAGGACTTGCGAACCGATCTCGACGTCGGCAAGATGCTCTACGCGGGAGGACGCGACGCCGTACGAGGCCCCAACTTTCGAGCTTGGCGACAATCTCTTCAGGGGCCCAACGACCCAGTGCCGGAGGCGCTGTGCGCGCGTCCTCCCGACCAACTTCCCAGGTCTTTAATCGGTCGCGGCGGACCGGCTGTGCGAGCACGATGACGCCATGGACATCGATGTCGCGCCGTTCGAGCCGTCGGACGAGCAGGCCATCCGGCAGGCCTGGGCGATCGAGCAGGATTCCGACGAGCACGAGTTCCCCGACATCCCGCATGATCCGCTCGAGGAGTTCGTGCTGCGCGTGCGTCAGCCGCCGCCGGGCCACCGCTACGAGCGGGCGCTGGCCTTCCTCGACGGCGCCCCGGCCGGATACATCGAGCTCTCCATGCCGCTGCTGGACAACCTCGAGATCCTGACGACCCGCCTCTCCGTGCGGCCCGCGCTCCGCCGCCGCGGCGTCGGGCGGGCGTTGCACACCTGGGCGGTCGACCGGGCGCGGGCCGACGGCCGCAAGCGTCTGATTGGCCAGGCCACCGACCGCGCACCCGGCGGGCCGGCCTTCGCGGCCGCGATGGGCGCGAAGCCCGGGCTGCACGACACCCGCAGCCGGCTCGACGTGACCGTCGTCGACCTGGACGTGATCGAGACGATGCTGGCCGAGGCACGCAAGCATGCCGACGGATATCGCCTGGAGATCTGGCAGGGCATGCCGCCGGACGCGTACATCGACGACGTCGCCGAGCTGGACAGCATGTTCATCGACGAGGCGCCGCTGGGTGACCTGGAGATGGAGCCGGAGAAGGTGGACGCCGCCCGGATCCGCTCGTCGGAGCAGAACAAGCTGGACCGCGGCCTCGACCGGCTCCACGCGGGCATGGTGCACGAGGCGACCGACAGCATGGTGGCCTGGACCACCCTGAACGGGATGAAGGCCGTGCCGCACCACATGATGCAGCACATCACGCTGGTCCATCCGGGGCATCGCGGTCACCGGCTGGGCCTGATCGTCAAGCTGGAGAACCTGAAGCAGGCCCTGCGGATCCGGCCCGGCCTCGAGGCGATCGACACATGGAACGCGACCTCGAACGAGCACATGCTCGCAATCAACCGGGCGATGGGCTTCCGCGCGGTCGACCGCTGGGTCGACTGGCAGCACACGATTTCCTAGATCAAGACCCATCCGGGTACGAGCGCCGGAAGTCCACAACCGCAGGCACCGGGTCCCCCCGCCACGCGCCGGCCGGCCGGTGGTCAGGCTCCGTGCCCAGGTTCCGGCCGGTTCGTCGCACGGCGGCGCGCGAGGCGCGCCGCCCACGGGCGGAGCGGCCGGTCATGGTAGCCGCCGGTGTGCAGCCCCGCGTGCCGCTCGAAGAAGTTGCGGGAGCCGTAGGAGCCGGTCACGGCGTAGGAGTATCCGCAGCAGGTCCAGTAGGCCGGCCAGAAGAGCGGTCCGAGCGTCGCGTACTGACCGGCGTGCCGGCTCTCGTGCCCGAACAGCGCCGATCGCTCGTCGGCCAGCAGCCACTCCGCCGTGCGCCGCGTGATGATCACCGACCCGACCGTGAAACAGGTGGCCGGCGGGATCCGGCGCTGGTAGCCCTCGGCGATCAGCACGCCGTTGCGGCCCCGGCGGATCTTCGCCCCGGTGAGCAGGGCCACCAGCAGGCCGGCGCCGGTGGTGCCGTTCACCGCGGTGAGCACGGTCCGGGCGAGGTGCCAGCCCCTGCTCATCACGCGCTCCGTCGCATCTGCAGCTCGGTGAGGGCGGGGATGACCGGGTGCCGGACCCGGACGCCGGTGTCCGTGAAGCCCAGCCGTTCGTACGCCCGCACCGCCCGGTCGTTGCCCACCACCACCTCGAGCATCAGCTCGGGCCGGCCGCACGCCCGCGACCAGTCGGCCACCGCCTCGACCAGGTCGGCGAGCACCCCGGTGCCGCGCCGGGCCGGGGTGACGTAGACCGCGAACACCACCGTCGTGTCCGCCGCCTCGGCCAGCACCGTGCCGCCGGCGTGCCCGACCAGCGGCCCGCCCGGGTCGGCCACGAACTGTGCGAGTGACCGGCCGGTCGACGCCTGGGTGACCCGGCGCCGGAAGTCGTCGTGTGATCGGGCGGCCGCCTGGGCGAGCGTCTCGAGGAAGGCGAGCGGGCTGTCGGCGAGCATCTCCAGCCGCAACGCCCGCATCCGGCCCGCGTCGGCCGGGGTGACCCTGTGCACGCTCGTCAGCGTCGCGACGGAACCCATGGTGACTGCCTACCACGTCGCGGATTTCGCCGGAAGCTGAACTAGTCTCAGGACTAGGCATCCGTTCTTGCACTCGACCCATCAGAGTGCTAAACAAGGTGTTGGCACTCGCACCATGTGAGTGCCAAGCAGGTCGGGACGGTGGGGTTCCGGTCGGTCACCGCCATCGGTGATCCGGCACGGGCCGGTCGTCGCGGGCTATCCGGCTCGGCCTGAGGACGTCGCATCGCCAGGTGGCGACGTCCGCAGAGGTTCCTGTGATTGTCCGGGAGGACACAGCCGTATGGCCAAGATCATCGCATTCGACGAGGAAGCTCGTCGGGGCCTCGAGCGGGGCATGAACCAGCTCGCAGATGCCGTCAAGGTGACACTCGGCCCCAAGGGCCGCAACGTCGTGCTCGAGAAGAAGTGGGGCGCGCCGACCATCACCAACGATGGTGTGTCGATCGCCAAGGAGATCGAGCTCGAGGACTCCTTCGAGAAGATCGGCGCAGAGCTGGTCAAGGAGGTCGCCAAGAAGACCGACGACGTCGCCGGTGACGGCACGACGACGGCGACCGTCCTGGCCCAGGCGCTGGTCCGTGAGGGCCTGCGCAACGTGGCGGCCGGCGCCAACCCGATGGCCCTCAAGCGGGGCATCGAGGCCGCCGTCGCCAGCGTCTCCGAGGCTCTGACGCAGCTCAGCAAGGACGTGGAGACCAAGGAGCAGATCGCTTCGACCGCCTCCATCTCGGCCGGTGACTCCACGGTCGGCGAGATCATCGCCGAGGCCATGGACAAGGTCGGCAAGGAAGGCGTCATCACCGTCGAGGAGAGCAACACCTTCGGGCTCGAGCTCGAGCTCACCGAGGGTATGCGCTTCGACAAGGGCTACATCTCGGCGTACTTCATGACCGACGCCGAGCGCATGGAGGCCGTCTTCGACGACCCCTACATCCTGATCGCGAACAGCAAGATCTCCGCGGTCAAGGACCTGCTGCCGGTCCTGGAGAAGGTCATGCAGGGCGGCAAGCCCCTCGTGATCATTGCCGAGGACGTCGAGGGCGAGGCCCTGGCGACCCTGGTGGTCAACAAGGTCCGTGGCACCTTCAAGTCGGTCGCCGTCAAGGCGCCGGGCTTCGGTGACCGCCGCAAGGCCATGCTGGACGACATCGCCATCCTCACCGGTGGCACCGTGGTCAGCGAAGAGGTCGGGCTCAAGCTCGACCAGGCCGACCTGAGCCTGCTGGGCCAGGCCCGCAAGGTGGTCATCACCAAGGACGAGACGACCATCGTCGACGGCAACGGCAACGCCGAGCAGATCCAGGGCCGGGTCAACCAGATCCGGGCCGAGATCGAGAAGTCGGACTCCGACTACGACCGCGAGAAGCTGCAGGAGCGCCTGGCCAAGCTGGCCGGCGGTGTTGCGGTGATCAAGGTCGGCGCGGCCACCGAGGTCGAGCTCAAGGAGCGCAAGCACCGCATCGAGGACGCCGTTCGCAACGCGAAGGCGGCCGTCGAGGAGGGCATCGTGCCCGGCGGCGGCGTGGCGCTCGTGCAGGCCGGCAAGACCGCGTTCGACAAGCTCGACCTGGTCGGCGACGAGGCCACCGGTGCGAACATCGTGAAGGTCGCGCTGGACGCCCCGCTGCGCCAGATCGCCGTGAACGCCGGCCTCGAGGGCGGCGTCGTGGTGGAGAAGGTGCGCAACCTCGAGGCGGGCCACGGCCTGGACGCCTCGAACGGTGAGTACGTCGACCTGCTGGCCGCGGGCATCATCGACCCGGCCAAGGTCACCCGTTCGGCGCTGCAGAACGCCGCGTCGATCGCCGCCCTGTTCCTCACGACCGAGGCGGTCGTGGCGGACAAGCCCGAGAAGAACTCGGCTCCGGCCGGTGCTCCGGGTGGCGGAGACATGGACTTCTGAGTCCAGTCCCAGCAAGCGAGAGGGCGGGTCGCCGGTCGGCGGCCCGCCCTTTGCGTGTCCTGAGACGTCAGATTTGTTTGCGGTACAGGAAGAACACCCGCTCCACGCGTGCGCCGACCACGCCCGAATAGAACGGCATCGGGCCCACCCAGCCGATCTGCACCTCGCTCAGCCCGCTCGCCTTCTGGTCGGCCAGGCAGCGGCGCAGCAGCTCCGAGCCGATCCCCAGACCCTGTGCGGCCGGCGCGGTGCCCATCGGCCCGAACCAGTTCGGGCGTGCCCCGTACGCGGCGAAGCCGAGCAGCTCGCCGGCGCGGATCGCCAGGTGACAGCCGGCCCGCTCGCGCCCCACGCTGTCCGCGATCTCCCGGGCCCACGGACGGCCCCAGTTCCGGATCGCGAACTCCGTGAGGGCCGGCACGTCCTCGCCGGTCGCCGCGCGCACCTCGACGCCGTCGATCTTCCTCGGCGCGAGGTCCTGATCGAGCCGGGCGGTCATGTTCCAGGCCGGCTGGTCCTCCTCGAAGCCCAGCGCCATCGCCGCGCAGATGGCCGGGGTGTACCGGACGTCGATGCCCGGCCACGCGTAGAAGGGCGCGTTCCCGGCGATCACCACGTCACCCGCGCCCAGCCCGGCCAGCGCGCCCTCGATCCGGGACATCAGCGCCCGCGCCACCCCCCGCCGCCGCTCGCGCGAGTGCACCGCGACCAGATCGATGTGCCCGATGGACGGGTCGCGATGCGAGACCGAGCCCATCACCACCCCGATGGTCTCCTCCGCCGTCGAGGCGATGAAGCCGGCCCTGCGCCCGGGGTTCTCCCGCAGCCGCAGCACGATCTCCGCCGCCTCGGCCGCATCCTCCGGGATGTCCAGCGCCGACCGGCACAGGGTCACCACGGCCGGCACATCGTCGTCGGTCAGTTCGGAGATCCAGAACTCGCTGTCCACAACCCGAGAACCTACCGGCCAGGATTCATCCGCCGGTGTGACGCCCTGGAGCGCTAACGTGGGACGGGTGCGTGATCCCTCGGTCTCCAGGTTCTCGGCCGGTCGCCTTTCACCGATCCGCCGCGTCGCCGACCTGAAGAGACTTCGCGACGAACAGTTCGACGTGCTCGTGATCGGCGGTGGCGTCACCGGCGCCGGCGCCGCCCTCGACGCCGCCTCCCGGGGTCTCAAGGTGGCCCTGGTCGAGGCCCGCGACTTCGCGGCCGGCACCTCCAGCCGGTCCAGCAAGCTCATCCACGGCGGCCTGCGCTATCTGGAGCAGCTCGAGCTGCACCTGGTGCACGAGGCGCTCACCGAGCGGGGCCTGCTGACCAGCCGCATCGCGCCGCACCTGGTGCGCCCGGTGCCGATCCTGGTGCCGCTGGAGAAGGCGAGGCCACCGGCTCGGGTCTGGCATCGCGCCTACTACGGGCTGGGCGTCGCCGCGTACGACGCGTTCGCCGGGGTCTTCGGCACCGGGCGCGGCATGCCCCTGCACAAGCACCTGAGCAGCGCCGGCACCCGGCACATGTTCCCGAGCCTGCGGCCCGACCGGGTGGCCGGCGCTATCCGCTACTACGACGGGCAGGTCGACGACGCCCGCCTGGTGGTCAACCTGGCCCGCACGGCGGCCAGCCTGGGCGCGGCCGTGGTGACCAGCGCGCGCGTGGTCGGCTTCGTGCGGGAGGCCCGCGAGGTGGTCGGTGTGCGGGTGCGCGACCTCGAGGCACCAGACGAGCCCGACTTCGAGGTGCGGGCACGCACGGTGGTCGCGGCGACCGGCGTGTGGAGCGACGACATGTCGCAGATGCTCAGTGACGTCGGGGTCCGCCCCGGCCTGCGGGTCCGCGCGTCCAAGGGCGTGCACCTGGTGGTGCCGCGCTCGGCGATCACCGGCGAGGCGGGCCTGATTCTGCGTACGCCCACCTCGGTGCTCTTCGTCATCCCGTGGGGCGGGCACTGGATCATCGGGACCACCGACACCGACTGGCACCTCGACCGGTCACACCCGGCCGCGTCCGCGCGCGACATCAGCTACCTGCTCGACCAGGTCAACCAGTGGCTCGACCGGCCCCTGACCACCGACGACATCGAGGGCGTCTACGCCGGGCTGCGACCGCTGCTCTCCGGCGAGGCCGACTCGACCTCCAAGCTGTCCCGTGAGCACGCGGTCGTCGAGCCGATGCTGGGCCTGCTGCTGGTGGCGGGCGGGAAGTACACGACCTATCGGGTGATGGCGGCCGACGTGATCGACCGGGCGGTGCGGCGGCTCGGCGGGCCGGCCCGGCCCTCGCGCACCGATCAGTTGCCGCTGCTCGGCGCCGACGGCTACTCGGCGGCGTGGCGGGACAGGCTGGACACGGCTCGCCGGCACGGCGTCACGGCCGGTGTGGTGGAGCACCTGCTCGAGCGCTACGGCACGCTGACCGTGCACCTGCTGGCCATGATCGCCGCGGATCCGGCCCTGGCCACGCCGCTGACCGGTGCGCCCGAATATCTGGCGGCCGAGGTGGCGTACGCGGCGCAGGCCGAGGGGGCGCTGCACCTGGATGACGTGCTCACCCGGCGTACCCGCATCTCGATCGAGACGCCGCACCGCGGCGCCGAGACCGCGCGGCACGCGGCCGCGGTGATGGGCGACGCGCTGGGCTGGGACCAGGCGGTGCGCAACCGCGAGGTCGAGCACTACCTGGCGCGGGTCGAGGCGGAACGGCAGTCGCAGAAGATGCCGGACGACCTGACGGCGGACGCGGCGCGGATCGGGGTGCCGGACGTGCGCGGGTTCGCCGCGGACCGGGCGGCCGGACTTCTCACCGAGCTCTCCACCACCGGTGATCTTTGATCCTCGTCGACGAGCCGCTGTGGCCGGCTCGGGGCCGATTGTGGTCGCACCTGGTCAGCGACGTCTCCTACGACGAGCTGCACGTGTTCGCCGAGATGCTGGGGGTGCCACGGCGGGCCTTCGACCGCGACCACTACGACATTCCGGATCTTCGTTTCAGGTCGGCGCTGTGGCTGGGTGCCACGTTGCTGCCGTCCCGCGACCTGGCCGCCCGGCTCCGGAGCAGTGGGCTGCGCCGGCCCAAGCACCTCAACCGCTGAGCTCGCGCTCCAGGTTGGCGCGGGCCGTGGCCTCCCAGGCGTCCCGCAGCTCCTGGTGGCGGTAGATCGACGGCAGCTCCAGCAGGGCCTTGAGCACCTGGGCGCGGCCGTCCTTGAAGGCGTCGTCGGGCACGTGCGCGTACTCCCGGCGGATCGCGGCCGTGTACTGCGCGTACCGGTCCTCGTCGCCGGCCAGGATCGCCAGGTCGGCGTCGCAGAGCAGCTCGCCGTCCGGGTCGTCGGCGCCGGTCGAGTGGCCGGCGGTCAGCCCGACCAGCCGGGCGACCTCGGCCGCCACGTCGTCGGACGCGCCCAGCGTGGCCAGCAGGCCGGCGGCGAACTGGGCGCTGTCCCGCTCGTTGGCGTCGCCGAGGGCCCGCGGGTCGTAGATGGCGTCGTGCAGCCAGGCGGCCACCCGCACGCGGTCGGGGTGCCGCGCCAGCGTCGCATGACGATCGATCACGTCGAGCACGTGTGCCAGGTGCGTGACGTCGTGGTACTGCCGCTGGGGCTCGGTCCACCGCTGGAGAAGGTACGCACCGGCCGCGTCGAGGTCGGCGTCGTCGGCCGTGGCGCCGGCGCCACGCACCGCCGCACGCCAGCGGTCCGCAAGTGTGGTGGTCACAGCGGCAATCCTGGCATGGGCGCCCGGGGTGGAGGTGGCGGAGTGTCGGCCTGTGGATCGAGCGCGGAAAGTGTCGTGGTCGTGGTGTAGCTTCCTGGCCCACCCAGTGCCGGGTGGGGGAGGCGGCGGCGGGCCGCGCGACCCGCGGCCTGCGGCGGCTCGCCGCGTGGGCGGAAGGATGCCGCGGCGGGCCGTATCGTGCCCCTCATGACCGACAGCGACGCCGGGCGCCGGGTGGCCGACATCCTGGCCGGCGTTCGTGACCGGTCGAAGTCCGGCGCGGCCGGCGTCTGGTCGCGCCTCAAGGGCGGCGCCGCGCTGGCGGTCCAGGCCGGCGTCGCGGCCGGCATCGCCTGGTTCCTGGCGCATGACGTCTTCGGGCGGCCGACGCCGTTCTTCGCGCCGATCGCCGCGGTCATCACGCTCGCGTCCTCGGTCGGGCAGCGAGCCCGGCGCACCGCCGAGCTCGTTCTCGGCGTGGCCATCGGGATCGGCATCGGCGACGCGATCATCCTGGTCATCGGCCGGGGTCCGTGGCAGATCGCGCTGATCGTGGTGGGCGCGATCCTGGTCGCCACCGCGGTCGGCGGAGGCACGCCCCTGGTCGTGCAGTCGGCGTCCTCCGCGGTGCTGGTCGCCACCCTGACCCAGGGCGTCGGGTTGCCGTACAGCCGGTTCCTGGACGCGCTGGTCGGCGGCGGCGTCGGTCTGGTGGTGATGACGCTGCTGCTGCCGCTCAACCCGCTCACGGTGGTGCGCCGGGCGGCCGATCCGGCGCTGGCCGCATTGGCCGCGGGCCTGCGTCAGGTGGCCGACGGGCTGGCGCAGGGCGATCAGGACAAGGTGCAGCAGGCGCTGGACGACCTGCGGGCGGCCGAGGGTACGTTCGCCGCCTTCACGGCGGCGGTCACGGCGGCCCGCGAGAACGTGGCCTTCGCGCCGGCCCGGTGGCGGACCCGGGGCGCGCTCGGACAGTACGTCGACGGCGCGACCCAGCTCATCCATGCGCTGCGCAACGTGCGGGTGATGACCCGGCGGGTGCTGACCGCGATGGGCGACGGCGAAACCGTGCCGCCCGTGCTGCCGGAGGCGGTGGGTCTGCTCGGGGACGCGGTGGAGCTGCTGCAGCAGGAGTGGGCGAAGGGTGCCGAGCCGATCGCCACCCGGGAGCGGGCGCTGCGGGCGGCGGCGGAGGCGGGACGCGGGTACGACGAGGGCGTCGGGTTCTCGGGCGGCGTGGTCGTGGCCCAGGTGCGTACCACGGTCACCGATCTGCTCCGGGCCACCGGGATCGATCACGCCGAGGCGCCCCGGCTGGTGCGCAAGGCGGTGGGGTGGCAGCGGCGGTCGCGGCGGGCGTCGTCGGGTCCGCGTACGTCCGGTCATGGGCCTTCTTGATCTTCCCGTCCCGGCTCGGGCCCGCCGCGCCGGACGGGGATGGCTACGCTGGCAACATGGCCGAAGAAGCTTCGCAGTCCGCGCCGCACCCCGACTCGGCCGTGCCTTCTTCCGATTCGGCCGCTCCGTATTCCGGCCCGGGCGCGTATCCGGCCGGTCCCGACGGCTCGGGCGTCGCCGTCGCGGATGGCGGGGTGCCCATGGGTGGAGCGCCCGTGGGTGGTGCGCCGGCCCGCAAGGTCGGGTGGCGCCGGTGGCTGCCGCTCGCCGGGGTGATCAGCTTCATCGCCGCATGCTCGATCGCGATGCTGCTGATCCTCGGCTTCAGCAACGGCATCGCCGGGTTGATCATCGGCCTGGTCGCGGCGATCCTGCCGGTTCCCGTACTCGTCGGCTGCTTCCTGTGGCTCGACCGCTACGAGCCGGAGCCCAACCGCTACCTGGTCTTCTGCTTCGCCTGGGGCGCCTCGGTCGCGACGCTCGTCGCGATCGGCGTCAACACCGGCGGCGCCTGGCTGTTCGACCGGCTCGGCCTGCCCGACGCGCTGGTCGCGGTGCTGATCGCGCCGTTCATCGAGGAGACGATGAAGGCCCTCGGCCCGATCCTGTTGCTCTGGCGCCGGCGTCGCGAGTGGTCCGGCATCACCGACGGCATCGTCTACTGCGGATTGTCGGCCATCGGCTTCGCGATGGTGGAGAACGTGCTCTACCTGGGCGGGCACGGGTACGCGCAGGGCGCCGACCAGTACGGCCCGGCGACCGGCATCCAGAACGTCTTCCTCATCTTCATCGTGCGGATCCTGTTCACCGGCTTCGCGCACCCGCTCTTCACGGCGATGACCGGCGTCGGCCTGGGCCTCGCATCGCGCAGCGGCGACCGCCGGGTCAAGTGGCTGGCGCCGATCGCCGGTCTGCTGCTGGCGATGATCCTGCACGGCACGTTCAACGCGCTGCCGACGCTCTCCGCGGCCACCGGCGAGAGCATGATCATGCTGTACGGCTACCTCGGCTTCATGGTGCCGTTCTTCTTCGCGACGGTGGGCTTCGCGATCGCGCTGCGCGGCTGGGAGGGCCGGCTGAGCGAGCGGGTGCTGCCGCACTATGTGCGCGCCGGGTGGTTCGCGCCGCCCGAGGTCGCCTCGCTGAGCAGCCTGGGCCGGCGGCACTCGGCGCGGCGCTGGGCGCAGCGGGTGGCCGGTGACGCGGGCATGAAGGCGATGCGCGGCTTCCAGTTCGCGTCGACGAGGCTGGCGATCGTCCGCGACGGCATGCAGCGCGGCGTCAACCGCAAACCGCAGGACCAGGCCCTGGCGGCGGAGGAGGAGCAGCGGTTGCTGGCCGAGATCGTCGGCTACCGAGCGGTCTTCACCGGGCGTGACCCGCAGATGCCGCGCGCCTTCTGGAACGGCAACGACTACCAGGTGACCTTCCCGGACGGCACGACGCGCAGGGTGAACGCGCCGCCGGAGCCGGTGATGCCGGTGCCGGTCCGGCTGGCCCCACAGCCGGCGATGGCGGGCTACGGCTACGGCCCGTCGCCGTACGGCCCGTATGGCGGCGCGGCTCCCGGTTACGGACCGCCCGGCTACGGAGGCCCCGGCGCCGGCTACGGCCCGCCCCCGGCGTTGAGTCCCTACGGCCCCGGCTATCCGACGGGTGGCCCTGCTTATGGCGCTCCCGGCTATGGAGCTCCGAGCTACGGCGCTGCCGGTCACGGCTACGGGAGTCCGGCGCAGCAACCGGCGCAGCCCTCGTTCTATCCTCAGGCCGCCGGTCATCCGCAGCAGCCGGCCGCCACGCCCGGATCTCCCCCACAAGACCCCACGGCGGTGACGCCGACCAGCGCGGCGCCCCCGTCCGGCTTCCAGCAGCCGCCGGCGTACCCGCCGCCCGACTTTCCGCGGCCGTCCGTTCCCGCGCCGCCCGGCTACGAACAGCCGCCGGCCGCCGCACCGCAGCCGGCCTTCGGTACGCCACAGCCCCCGCATGCGGGCCAGCAGCCGATGCCCGACGCTCGATCGGAGTGGAGCGCCACGGGTTCGCCCTGGGGTGAGGCCCCGGCGACCAGGCCGTTCTCCGCGACGCCACCGGCATCTCCGGATCGCGGCCCGGCCGGTGCGACGCCGGCCTGGCCGCCGCCCGAGCCCGAGCCCGAGACACGCCCGTTCTCGGCACCGCCGCAGTCGAGTCCCGGGTGGGCCAGCGGCTATGAGGCGGAGGCGCGCCGATCGTCCGACCCGGCCGGCGAGACCCGCGCGCTGCCGTTCGGATCGGCGGGGGCACACCCGGCTCGACCGGCCACCCCGGATGAGGAGCCGGAGACACCCGCGCCCGACGATGGCCCGAATTCCGGGCCTCAGAGGTAGAGGCCGGTCCCGTCGGGCTCGACCCTGCTGGCCGCCACCGCGTGCACGTCGCGCTCCCGCAACAGGATGTACTCGCGCCCGTGCAGCTCGACCTCCGAGCGGTCCTCCGGGTCGAAGAGCACCCGGTCGCCGACCACAATGGAACGCACGCTGGGGCCGACGCCGACCGCCGTGGCCCAGGAGAGCCGCCGGCCCATCGATGCGGTGGCCGGGATGACGATGCCGGCGCTGGAGCGCCGCTCGCCCTCGCCGCCCTCGAGCCGGACCAGGACGCGGTCGTGGAGCATCCGGATCGGTAGTCCGGCCTCGGTGTGGGTGTCGGCTGTCACGACGCAGACGGTACGCCCGCCGGGTCCACGACACCGAACCCAGCCCGTGGCGGGCGGGGAAAGTGTCGTGCCCTGCGACTACGGTGAACGTCGACGCGGACGTGGCGAAGGAGGACCGGCGGTTGAGTCGCTTGCAGCGTGTCCGGCAGAACCTCAAGCGGGCCTACGACACCGGCCGAGACTCGGTGCGCACGGCCCGTTCCCTGCGTGAGCGGGAGTACGACGCGGACGCCGAGGTCGAGTTCGTGCCCCCGCCCGAGCCCGATCCGGCGACCAACCAGTCGACGAGCAGTCGCGACGACGCCGAGGTGCCGCACTCGCTGCGGATCTCCGCCGCCTGGTCGTGGCGCCTGATCGTCGTCGGGGTGGTGGGCTGGGCGCTGCTGCGGTTCGTGGGGATCATCAGCATCGTCGTCATCCCGCTGGCCATCGCGCTGCTGCTCTCCGCGCTGCTCGCGCCGGCCGTCGGCTGGTTGCTGAATCTCCGGTTGCCGCGCTCGCTGGCCACCTTCCTCGTGCTGATCTGCGGGCTCGCCGCCGTCGCGGGCACGCTGACGCTGGTGGTCAACCAGTTCGTGGACGGCGCCGCGGAGCTGACCGACAACGCGACCGCGGGCATCCGGCAGATCCAGCAATGGGCGCGCACCGGGCCGTTGCACCTCTCCGACGAGCAGGTCGATGAGGCGATCAACCAGGCGCAGAGCTGGATCAACTCGAACACGTCGTCGCTGACCGCCACCGGCGTGGCGACCGCGGCGACCGTGGCCGAGCTGCTCACCGGCGCGGCGCTGGTGCTCTTCTCGACGTTCTTCTTCCTGCGCGACGGGCGCAAGATCTGGCGCTTCATCGTGCGGCTCTTCCCGGTGAACGCGCGCTGGTCACTCTCGGACGCCGGGGACGCGTCGTGGTCGACCCTCGGCGCCTACGTGCGGGCGACGGTGCTGGTCGCCTTCATCGACGCGACCGGCATCGGGCTCGCGCTGGTCATCCTGGACGTGCCGTTCCCGTTCCCGCTGGCCGCGCTGGTGTTCCTGGGCGCGTTCATCCCGATCGTCGGCGCCAGCGTGTCCGGCGCCGTGGCGGTGCTGGTCGCGCTGGTCGACCAGGGTTGGGTGATCGCGCTGATCGTGCTGGGCGCGGTGATCGCCGTGCAGCAGCTGGAGGGCCACGTGCTGCAGCCGCTGATCATGGGCCGGGCGGTCTCCATCCACCCGCTGGTGGTGATCGTCGGCATCGCGTCCGGCGTGGTCCTGGCGGGCATCGTGGGCGCTCTGGTGGCGGTGCCGCTGATCGCGGTCCTCAACACTGGCCTCAGGCGGCTGGCCAGACGCAGACCGGAGGTCCCACCGGACGCCATCGTGGTGTCCTCGGAGCAGCCCGCAACCTGACGGGGTGCCCCTGACCCGTTGTGCCCTCGGGGGCGGGCCGAGTCCTCAATGTGGGGACGCCAGGCGCTTCAGGGCGCCCAGGGCGACCTCCTGGCGGGTCGTGTACCAGAACGGCGGCAGCGAGTTGCGCAAGAAGGCGCCATAGCCCCTCGCCGTCTCGAGACGCGAGTCGAGCACCGCCACCACGCCCTTGTCTCCGGTCGAGCGGATCAGCCGGCCCACGCCCTGGGCCAGGCGGATGGCCGCGATCGGCACGCTCACCGCCGAGAAGCCCGAGCCACCGGAAGCGTCGACCGCGGCCGCCCGCGCCGCCGCCAGTGGCTCGTCCGGGCGGGGGAACGGCAGCCGGTCGATCACCACGAGCTGGCACGCGTCGCCCGGCACGTCCACGCCCTGCCACAGCGACATCACGCCGAAGAGGCAGCTCGCCCTGTCCTCCCGGAACCTGCGGACCAGCAGCGGCAACGCCTCCTCACCCTGCAGCAGCACGGGCAGGTCGGTGCGCGCGCGGAGCAGCTCGGCCGCCTGGGTCGCGGCCCGCCGCGAGGAGAAGAGCCCGAGGGTGGCCCCGCCGAGCGCCTCGACCAGGGCGAGCAGCTCCTCGCCCGCCTTGTCCGGCAACCCGGACGCGGCCGGTCGGGGGAGGTGCGATGCGACGTACAGGATCCCCTGTTTCGGATAGTCGAATGGGGACCCGACGTCGAGCGAATCCCAGCCCGTCGGCTCGGCCGGCAGACCCAGCGACCGGGCCACCGTGTCGAAGCGGCCGCCCAGCGTCAGCGTCGCCGAGGTGGCCACCACCGTCCGGTCCTCGAAGAGGTGCTCGGACAGCGTGCCGGCCACCGACAGCGGCGCCACGACAAGGGCGCGGCGGCCGCTGCCCAGGTCGGATTTCTCGACCCAGGCGACGTCGAAGTCGGACTCCTCGAGCAGACGCTGTGCCGTTTTCGACAATTCGTCGAGCGTCGCTTTCGCCTGCTGCTTGCGGACCGGGTCGGGATCGTCGTTCTTGATCTCGCCGATCGCCTCGAGAGCCTGTCGCGTGGCGGAGGTCAGCAGGATCACCGCCTGGGCGAGGCCCCGGCCGGGCGCATCACCACCGGGCTGCCGCCGCTGCTCGCCCAGG